>JAYVGA010000266.1:0-10997 GCA_043772635.1 Chitinophagaceae bacterium | reverse complement strand
CTTAATATGCATTTCAATATTACCGGCCCATGTGGTGTTGCCGGTTTTTATTTTTGCATTTAAAAAATCGGGGCCCTGGTTGGTATTATAACTGCCGTTATGTATGATCTGTAAATTTTCTCCCTGCGTGGTTACAAGATTCCTGTTATTAAAATACTGAAACTGCCATATGTATTGTAGGAGCCGCTCGGTCATTTTGCAAGTTATGAGTTAGGAGTTACGAGTTGTGAGTTGTGTTATCATTCATCAAAATACAACACAGATTTATTAAATCATAACGAACCTAAAAATAAATAATGCGCAGTATTTAATTGTTACTGCCTCATGTTATTACAGTATAGCTCATGAAAAAACTTTCAGGTAGCGGAAATTATTTATAATTATGAAAAACATTAAACCCTTAAAGCTTAACGAACTTCTTAAACTTTGTACCTCACAAACTTTTGAAAACTTCTCAAACCTTTTAAACCTTTGGAACCCTGTCTGCCGACAGGCAGGCTATGAAACCTTTGAAACCTCTCAAATCTTTTCAAGCTCCTGCACTACCCTGCTCACAGGCAATCCCATTACATTGTAAAAATCTCCTTCAATAGATTTTATACCTACCACTCCTATCCATTCCTGTATGGCATAAGCACCGGCTTTGTCGTAGGGCTCATATTTATCTACATAAAAAACAATCTGCTCCTGGCTTAGGTTATGAAAACTCACTGCAGTAGTATCTGCAAAAGCAATTTCTTTTTCGCCTTTTTTTATTACCACACCTGTTATTACCTGGTGAATATTACCCGACAGGCGTCCCAGGAAATTGATAGCTTCTTCCCTGTTTTTTGGTTTACCAATAATGGTATTGCCGCATACTACAATGGTATCGGCAGCCAGTATGCACAAGGAAGTCGTATGCCTTGCTGCTACTGCCAGTGCTTTATTTCTTGCTATAAAAATGGCTGCCTCTTCAAATGATAATCCCTCTGGAAAAGTTTCGTCCGTATCGCTTACCATCACTTCAAAATCTACTTCGGCCCATTGCAGCAATTGTTTGCGCCGTGGAGATTGTGATGCCAGTATAATTTTTTGCATAAATTAAAAGATAAAAAATAGCATAGATAAAATACCTGCCAGCATTACAAATTTAATAGTACTGCTCAGCCTATGATAATGTGCAGGTGAAGTGGCTTTGTATAAATTTCTGAGAATAACAATAAGCGGAACTATAACGAGCACAAAAGTATATACCGTAATAACCCACCAGCCCAGCTGCCAGGCATACAACTGCACTATAGCCAGGGCTGCAATACAAACCACCAGCCAAACGGCCGTAAATACTTTACTGGCAGGCACGCCCCACACAATGGGCATGGTTTTGCAATTGTACTTTGCATCGCCCTCTATATCTTCCAGGTCTTTTATTACTTCTCTTATTAAAGAAACAATAAATGCAAAACCTGCATACAATATCATAAACTTAAAAAAACGCCTGGCATCAAAAGAAATATTCTGCTGCTGCCACACAGCAATATCTGCACCACAAAAAAAATAAACCACTACAATTACCCAGGCAGTAAGTGCAGCGATAATGATATTACCCGATAACAATTTTTTCTTAAAGCTGGCAGAGTAAAACCACAACAGCAGCACACAGCATATATTGGCAATGGCTATTACCCACCTGCCTGTTTTATAACTGATGTATAAGCTGAGTAAAATACCAATACCAGAAAGTATCCAGTGCCACATAATGGCCCAGCGGCGTTTTACAATTTTATTTACCACTACACGCCGGGGCTTATTCACGGCATCTATCTGCAAATCAAAATAATCGTTAATAATGTAACCTGCAGCAGCAATGGTTACAGACGCTGCTACCAGTAAATAAAAAAGAAAATTTTTGTGAAGCGATGTGGGCTCTATGAGTAATATTTTAAAAACACAAAAATAAAAAAGGCATTGGGTAAGCGCAATAAAAAAAAGGTTGGGCCACCTGATCATTTTTAAAAATGCTGCAATTAATTTCATGCTGATAATTCTGATACAAAATAAATGATGAGAAAAGGCTTAACTTTTTATTTTATTTTGATGCAATGGAACCATCATTATTCCAGTCATCATTTAATTTAAGTACTTTTTCTATAATATCCCTTACGCAGCCCTGGCCCCCGTTTACTGGCGAAATATAATGGCTCACTGCTTTTATTTCCTGCACTGCATCGGCAGGGCAACAGGCCACACCCGCCATCTGCATGGTGGCCATATCCGGAATATCATCTCCCATATACAACACCTGCTGCCAGGTAAAATTATGCTGTGCTACATGGTGCAGCAAGGCTTCTTTTTTATTTACCACATTCATCAATACATTGGTAATGCCCAGCTTTTGCAGCCGCTGTTTTACTGCATCTGAAATGCCACCGGAAATAACCAGGATATGATATCCTTTTTTTACAGCTAGCTGTAACGCATAGCCGTCTTTAATATTCATGCTGCGGGCCATCTGCCCATCGTTTAATACCAGCAGGCTGCCATCGGTAAGTACACCGTCTACATCCAGTACAAAAAGTTTTATGGGTTTAAATGCTGCTAAAATATTCATTAAGATGGTTGAAGCTTTAAGGTTTAAGATGGAAGGTTGGCTTATAATTTTCAACCATCAACTCTCAACTATTTTTGGTTATCTCTCCATTCATATACCCAACTGCTCTGTATCATTTCAAGGTGGCCTTCATTGCTTTCATCGGGCCTGCCTGCAAAATCTTTAATTTCCAGTACCCACTTTAAAAGGTCGGTAAAGCGGATACGGTAAATTCTTCCTTCGTTAAAATCATCGCCAAAACGTTCGTATAACTTTTGGGCTATATCTTCATAATCGTTCCAGTGAATGGGAGGTTCAAATGTCATAGTGTAAATCTGATAATGTGATAATTAGATAATGTGATATTGTGATATTGTGATATTGCTCTAATCTCATTGGCTTATTTGCCCTGCCAATTGCCGGTTTTCTATGCTCCGCTAAAACTCTATGTTTTTATTGGTTTAGATTAACATAGAGATTTAGAGAAATAGAGGGGTAAAGATTTAGAGAAATAAAGGAGTTTACATTTAACAGTTTTCTCTTTTCCCCTGCATCTCTAAACCTCTAAGTTTATTATTACTGCTCTGCCAATTGCCAGTTTTCTCTACTCCTCTAAATCTCTATGTTTATTTATTGCCCTCGCAGTTACCGGTTCTCTCAAAATCTCTAATTCGTTTATTAATTTTTATTCTCCTAAAAACTGTGTCTGATCGGGCAGGGTAACTACAATATCTCCACCATCTGCAATCAATACGCACTGGCATCCCAGCCTCGAAGATAATCTTGGGTTTATAGCCCTGTCAATAAAATCTTCTTCCTTTTCGCTTAATTCCTCTACCAGGTTTTCTCCATTTTCCAGATACAAATGACAGGTACTGCAGGCACAAACGCCTCCGCAGTTATGGTGCAAATCAATATCATTTTTTAATGCTACTTCCAGTATAGACTGTCCTGCTTCTACATTACTAATCGTAATTGGTTCCAATCCTTTCTGTTCAAACTTAAACTTTATATTATACATGCCTGCAAATTTCGGGATTGCAAACCTACTTCAAATTACCAATTAAGGAAAAATTCATTTTAAGCCATAAGCCGGTAAATAGAAACATTATCCTTAATTTGTAATCGCAAACCCCTTAAACAAACAAACAAACACATGATTAAAGTGAAAAATATTTTTATTTTCCTGATCCCGGTTTTAGTATTTGCTGCATGTAATAAAAAAAAGAAACAGGTAAATACAAAAGATAATGTTGCCATTGTTATAAAAAAAGACAGTGTAGAAATAAAGAAAGGCGATCCTCCACCAAGGCCGCCTATCATAAATATTATAGATACCATTGCAGTTAAGTACACCGTATTGTACATAAAAGACAGTGCAGCCGGCAGCCAGGGCATAAGCCAGAAGCTGGCAAAAATATACGGGGTAAAACTTGCAGAACTTATTAAAAAACAAAAACTAACTGTTACAGGCCCTCCTATTGCCTGGTATAAAACCACTAAGGCTCCATTCTTTTTTGAAGCAGGTTTGCCCGTAAATAAAAAACCCGCCACTTTACCCAAAGGAATTTTTGTAAAAACAATTGGCGGCGACAGTGCATCAATTGCACATTTTTATGGCCCTTACTCCTTAACCAATATGGGATACGATGCACTCGCAGACTGGGTAAAATCCAACAAACAAAAAAGAAACGGCGCTCCGTACGAAATATATGTTACAGAACCCATAAGTAAAGATGGAAAATCTATTGACCCCTATAAAACGCAGACGGATATCGTGTATCCGAGGAATTAGGGAATACAAATGTGCAGATGTGCTCATGTGCAGAATAAGACCAGAAATAAAATAAAGAGCACAATTCTTCTCCAAATAAATAAGGATAAAATCCTGATGTTTTACGGATTCATTATACTATCCGTTAAACGCAGGTACATGGTACGCAACCTGGGATGTGCCGCAAAAATGCGCAGGTGCTTATCCATTGTAAGAATATCTTTTCGTACGGCGGGCCCGGTTTGTACTTTTGATGGCGATATATGCTGCACCCTGCTGGCCGTTTCAAGCAGCAGTGGTTTTAGCAAATTAAAATCTATATTTTCCTTTTGGCAAAAATCTTCTGCTATAGTATATAAGTGATTGGTAAAATTGCTTACAATTACTGCAGCCGCATGCAGCTTTAATCTCTCATCATCGGCTGCACGTTTTACAGAGTGCGATATTGTTGTGGCAAAATCTTCTATACACTTTGTTACCTCATCTGTATTTCCATCAATTAAAAAAGGAATAGGAGGAATAATACTCATTTCCTTTCTAAGGCTCTGCAGCGGATATAAAATACCGTACCGGGATGAAAATTTTTTTAAAATATCAATAGATACCGATCCGGCTGTATGCACTACCAGCTTATCTCCCATGCCCAAGCCGGTAAAAAAATGCTCCAGTGCCTGGTCGGCAATAGCCAGAATAAATATATCTGCATTACTATCGGGCCTGGCATTAAAATCATCATACGAAGCGCCCAGCTCCTGTGCAAGCAGCTTTGCATTTTCTATATCCCTGCTGATAACCTGTGTTACCTGGTGGTTATTATTTATAATCAACCTGCCAAGAACAGTAGCTACATTTCCGGAACCTATCATTGCTATTTTCATAAGCTGTAAATTTGCGGGGATGAATGTACAAAAAAAGTTGGCAATAGGATTTTTAAGAATAAAATTAAACCTGCTATCGGTTATTAGTAAACGCATAACGGGAGAAACAGCCTTTAAATTGTTCTGCACCCCTTTTGCAAAATACAAAGGCAAAGAAGCCGCTATTTTTAAAGACGCACAAAAACTGCAATTTACCCTTGCAGGAAATGTAATAAAAGGCTACCGCTGCAATTATCCGCAAAAAAATAAAGTATTGCTCCTGCATGGCTTTTCATCTACCTGCCACAAGTTTGATAAATATGCCGCAGCCCTTATAAACAAAGGGTATGAAGTGCTGGCCTTTGATGCACCCGCCCATGGAGCCAGTGATGGCAAAACAGTGAATGCGGTAGATTACAGCGAAATGATTAAAGAGGTAAACACCCTGTATGGCCCCATTAACGCTTTTATTGCCCATTCTTTTGGAGGCATAGCAGTAAGCCTTGCGCTGGAACAAATGCCACATACCCCGGCAACCAAACTGGTATTAATTGCCCCTGCCACAGAAACCACCAGTGCTATAAACGGTGCTTTTACCATGCTGGGCATCCGCAATAAAACCATCAGGCAATCTATGGATGATATTATTTTTAAAATGAGTGGCCAAAAAACAGAATGGTATTCTATCAGAAGAGCAATAAAAAACATCAGCGCATCTGTGCTTTGGGTGCACGATGAAGATGACCTGGTAACACCCGTGGCCGATGCACTTAAAGTTAAAGACGATGCACCGCCGCATGTACAGTTTCTGTTAACAAAGGGGCTGGGCCATCAAAAAATATACAGGGATGCGATGGTAAAAAACAGCATCGTCAACTTTTTGTAAACCGCCCATTTCTTCAAAAAAAATTGATTTTTTAATTTTAAACTAATATTGCAGTATTGTAACAGCCCTCTTTTAACAAAAAGAAGAGCACAGATATCGAGTGAAAAATGGCTGCCTGGCCCTTTATTTTTACGGACAGGTAACTTAAAAGGAGAGATGAATTACCTTTTATAAAAGTTTATAAATTTAAATACTTATCCATAAAAGATAAGTTAGTACACTGATGATTAACTAAAAATATCTTCAATTCATCTTTTATATAAAAGAACAGGAGATAAAGAAAAAAAATATGGCTAAAAACTTATTGATAGTAGAGTCTCCGGCAAAAGCAAAGACCATTGAAGCAATACTGGGCAGCGATTTTGAGGTTAAAAGTTGCTTCGGGCATATACGTGACCTGGAAAAAAATGATATGGGCATTGATGTAAAAAATAATTTTACACCCAAATACATTGTACCGGCAGAAAAAGAAAAAGTAGTAAAAGATTTAAAAGCCCTTGCCAAAAAAGCAGACGAAGTGTGGCTGGCATCGGATGAGGACCGGGAAGGGGAAAGCATTAGCTGGCACCTGGCAGAAGTGCTGAACCTTGATGTAAAAACTACAAAGCGTATTGTTTTTCATGAGATAACAAAACCGGCTATTCAAAAAGCAGTACAAAACCCCCGCATTATAAATATGGATTTGGTGAATGCGCAACAGGCCCGCCGTGTGGTAGACAGATTGGTGGGTTTTGAACTAAGCCCTGTGTTGTGGAGAAAAATAGGCAGGCAGGGTGGCCTTAGTGCCGGCCGTGTGCAAAGTGTAGCAGTAAAACTTGTGGTAGAAAAAGAAAGAGAAATAAATGCTTTTAATGCTTCTTATAGTTTTAAAGTAGAAGCATCACTGGCTGCCACCGATCTTAATAACCGTTCTGTTTCTTTTAAGGCAGAAGGCGCAAAATGCAATGAAGCTGCCGATGCCCAAAAATTTTTAGAAAGCTGCATTGGTGCAAAATACGCTGTAAAAGATATACAGGTAAGGCCAGGCAAACGTACTCCTGCAGCACCTTTTACCACATCTACCTTGCAGCAGGAAGCCAGCAGAAAACTGGGATATGGTGTAAGCAAAACCATGCTGCTTGCACAAAGATTGTACGAAAGCGGTAAGATAACTTATATGCGAACCGATAGTGTGAACCTGGGTGATACTGCCATGGATGGGATAAAAGCAGAGATAAATAAAAGTTTTGGAGCTAAATACCTGCAGGTGCGCCGCTATAAAAATAAAAACGAAAGTGCACAGGAAGCGCACGAAGCCATTCGCCCTACTTATATGGAAAACCATACGGTGAATGATGCAGAACTGAACCGCCTTTATGAACTGATTTGGAAACGCACCATTGCCAGCCAGATGAGTGATGCTGAATTTGAAAAAACTACTGCCAAAATAAATATAAGTACCAATAACGAGGAGCTAACCGCAACTGGTGAAGTTTTAAAATTTGATGGTTTCTTAAAAGTATATTTAGAAAGTACAGATGATGAAGAGGGTGAAGAAGGTGCAGAGAGCCGCCTGCCTAATTTAGCTGTAGGGCAGCTATTGGATTTTAACCAGATGACGGCTACACAAAGATTTACCAAACATTCTGCCCGCTACACAGAAGCTTCGCTGGTAAAAAAGCTGGAAGAGCTGGGCATAGGCCGCCCAAGTACATATGCTCCTACAATATCTACCATTATAAAAAGAAATTATGTAGAAAAAAAAGATAAGGATGGTGTGAGAAGAGAATACAAAGTAATTAAACTTAAGGATGATAAAATTGTGCAGTTAACCGAAGCTGAAAATACCGGTGCAGAAAAATCAAAACTTTTTCCTACCGATCTTGGCCTGGTGGTTACAGATTTTTTAAGCCAGCATTTTAAAGACGTAATGGATTATTCCTTTACAGCCAAAATAGAAAAAGAGTTTGATGAAATAGCCGATGGAAAAGTAAAATGGAATACCATGGTGGGGGATTTTTATCTGCCTTTTCACACAGGCGTAGAGCACACACTGGAAACTGCAGAACGTGCCGTGGGCGAAAGAGTGCTGGGCGTAAGCGAAGATGGCAAACCCATTACAGCCCGCATGGGGCGCTATGGCCCAATGGTGCAGATAGGTGCACAAACCGATGAAGAGAAACCAAAGTTTGCCAAACTAAAAGCATCGCAGAGTATAGAAACCATTTCTATGGATGAGGCCATGGATTTATTTAAACTGCCGCTGAATCTTGGCGAACATGAAGGGCTGGAAGTATCTGTAAACATTGGCCGTTTTGGGCCTTATGTAAAATGGGGCGAGCAGTTTGTATCTATCCCCAAAGGCGAAGAGCCAATAGAAGTAGATTTAAACAGGGCTATTGAAATTATACAGGCAAAACAGGTAGAAGATGCCCCTATTGGTTTTTATGATGAAAAACCCATTACAAAAGGCAAAGGAAGGTTTGGCCCATTTATTAGATGGAACGATCTTTTTATTAATGTACCAAGAGCCTATAATTTTGACAGCCTTAGCCAGCAGGATTGCAATGAAATGATTGAAAAGAAAATTTTAAAAGAAGCCAACCGTTTTATACGCCAGTGGCCTGAAGAAAAAATAGCCGTGGAAAATGGCCGCTGGGGTCCGTTTATCCGCTTTGGAAAAAAAATGCTTAAACTCACTGCCGGGCCCGGTGGCAAATACACTCCGGAACAACTGGAAGTTATAGAGCTGGAAGAAATAAAGAAAATGATTGTGGCTCAGGATCCAAAAGCATTTGATAAAAAAACTGCCGTTAAGAAAAAAGCTGCACCCAAAAAAGCGGGAGCTAAAAAAGCTGTGGCTAAAAAAAAATAGCCATGGTCTGACGGTCTCCGTCTAAAATATTTTGAATAAACCCGGATGATTTTATTCCGGGTTTATTATGTCGGTCAGACGGAGCCCGCCGGACCGGGGTGTAACAAAACCGTTCCGCACAGATAATACGTACTTAATAACACATGTGGAAAATAATTTCACTTGTAATTAATTACAAATCCCGAAATTGAATTTTTAAATTCTATCTCTTGCAGGAAAACACAGAAATAAAAGCATTGCTTCACCTGATTGACGATCCGGATGAAGATGTGTACAGTACAGTGAGTGAAAAAATTCTTTCCTTTGGCAAAGACATCATCCCCAACCTGGAGCATTTATGGGAGAATATTAATAATGAAGATACCCAGGAAAGAATTGAGCTGCTTATTCACCGGGTTCATTTTAGAGACCTTACTGCAGATTTTATACAATGGAAAGACACTGATGCAAACCTATTGCAGGGAGCATTACTGGTGGCTAAATACAATTATCCTGATATGCAGCCGGAAATTATAAAACAGGAAATTGAAAAACTGCGCCGCAATACCTGGCTGGAACTAAACAACTATCTCACTCCGCTGGAAACCATCAATGTGGTTAACAGCATTTTCTTTAATTATTATAAACAAAAAGGCGTAGAAATAAGTTACGAAAATCCCGACCAGTTTTTAATAAACAAAACCCTTGAAACCCACAAGGGAAATGCCTTTGGTAATGGCATCACATATATTATTCTATGCCAGCTTCTGGATATTCCGGTACGGGCAGTAAATATTCCACGCCAGTTTTTACTGGGTTATTTTGACGATCAGTATGAGCTGCTTAATCCTGCCGGGCATTCATCCGAAAAAATAAAATTTTTTGTAGATGCGCTTACCGGCCAAATGTATTCGCACAAGGATATAGAAAATTATTTTAAGCGTTTATCTGTTCCGCCTGTAGCCTCCTATTTCAGGCCACTGAATAATAAAAAAGTAATCCAGTTTTTGCTGGAAGAACTGGCTAAATGTTTTGATAACGAACGCAACCGGTATAAAATGGAAGAGCTCCTTTCTCTCGCTAATCTTTTAGATACATGATATACCACGTAACCACAAAAAAAGAATGGGAACAGGCTTTGCAACAGGGTTTTTACGAAGCCCCATCGCTTGCCGCAGAAGGATTTATACATACCAGTACTCTGCCGCAGGTGGCAGGCGTGCTGGCCCGTTATTATAAAAATCAAAACAATCTTGTATTGCTGCATATTGATGAAGCCCTGCTGACATCTCCTCTTAAATATGAGTTGGCGCCTTCGGTAAACGAAATGTTTCCGCATATATATGGCCCAATAAATACAGATGCTGTAAATAAAACAGAACTGTTATGATTAGCTGGAACGATTTTGAAAAAATAGATATGAGGGTGGGAACTATTATGCATGTTGCCGATTTTGAAAAAGCCCGCAAACCCGCCTACCAGCTTACCATAGACTTTGGTGCATTGGGCATAAAAAAATCTTCGGCACAAATAACTGCATTGTACAGCAAAGAAGAATTAACAGGCAGGCAGGTAATAGCAGTAGTAAATTTTCTTCCAAAACAAATTGCCAATTTTATAAGCGAATGCCTGGTGCTTGGAGTGTACAATGCTGATAATAATGTGGTGTTGCTGCAGCCTTCGCTGCCGGTAACAAATGGAGATAAAATTGGTTAGCCTGCACAAAACTGCTCAAAATATTCGCCCAGTTTTTTAAAATTATTTTTGTTGATAGAAAAAAAATTGTTTCGCCCTTCCTTACGGCAATCTACCAGTTCGCTATCGGCCAGTAATTTTATATGATGAGAGCAGGTGGGTTGAGAGAGCCCCGTAAGGGATACCACATCGCAGCAGCGGATGGCACCTTTTTCCAGCATTTCCTGCAATATGCTCATGCGGTAAGGATCTGCCACTGCAGCCATAGCTTTTTCTATAAACCGGGTATCCTGTAAATCTGGAGTATTCATATACCGTGCAAATATAGAGGGGTTCAGGGCAAAGGCATAAAATACATTGCACATTTTTATAATAAAAAATAT
>JAYVGA010000265.1:0-6479 GCA_043772635.1 Chitinophagaceae bacterium | reverse complement strand
CGGCCAATGCAATGGCAAGGGTGCTTAATACAGATTGCTGTATAAATTTTCTTCTGCTGTTGGTTGAATGTGCCATGTTGATTTATTTTAAAAAATATTTTTTACATTATTGTCCAACTAACCTCATCCCCCCTTCTCCACATTGTAGAGCCATAGGCTCGTATATGTAATATAAAGGCGGATTTCAATCCGCCGAAAAAGGGTTCAATATTTTTATGAAAGCCGTAGGCTTGACTCATTTAATATGTATCGTTCCTATCGGAACTCAAAAAATGAAAATATTTTGTAGCGGTGGATTGAAATCCACCGCTACAAAATGGAATCAAGCCTACGGCTTTGCAACAAAAAAAAGTCTCCTCAAAGTAGTCCAAAGGAAAGGAAATTGAAACCCTTTACCACAAAGAGTTTAAAAAACTTGTGAGAACTTTAGTCGGACAACAATGTTAAAAATATTTTCTTATTGTTTTATAAGTTAAAATAATTTTTCCCTTCCTTTAATTTAAACTGCTTGCTTCCCCAAATGAAATTACCTTTTACCTGTTGCGGTATTTCAATAAAAACATTCCATTTTTTGTTTGGCAGTTGCTGGTATTTTACTGTAATCATCCCCATTGGATGGGGCATAGATGCTTCGCAAAAATAAAGGTTGGCCAAAGCTGGTTTTATTTGCAGCGTTGCAAAGCCCGGGCTGGTAGAAGTAATGCCACAAACAGTTGCCAGCAAATCGTAGCAGGGGCTTGCACTCCAGGCATGGCAATCGCTTCGGGTGGGTTCCGGCGATTCGGCAAAAGTGGTAAGCCCATTATTGAGCATGGTTACCCATGGGCCCAGGTTGCTGGTATAACTGTTGCCCATACCTGCTTTTTTTAGTGCCTGCAATAAATAGAACCGGTAATAATAAGTGCACTGAATTAATGAGGTATCCACCATTGTTTGTTGTAATATTTGCGGGGCATCAGTGGCAGAAAAAGTTTCGGTTAACACACCCAATGCCTGTGCATGTTGGCTAAAAATTGTTTTATCAGGTGTATCTGCCAACAGATTTTTTTGAGCATCCCAGCAATTTTTATACACGGCATTTTTGATGGAGGCTGCCGCAGTTAAATAATTGGCAGCATTATTTTTTTGTTTAAAATATTGGTATAAGTCAGCCGCCTTTTGCAAAGCCATTACATATTGCAAAGTAAGTATGGAAGAGTTGCCTTCTTTATCAAATGATGGTGTACCGCTTCCTATATCTTGCCCCGTCCAGGGCCATTGCTTTGCCCAGTCCACAAAATTCCAGTAAGGCATTTTTGCCAGCATGCCTTGTTGATTAATATACTGCTGGTGCCATTGCAGTATTTGTTGTATGGCGGGTAGTTGTTGTTGTATAAAAGCATCGTCTTTTTTGTGCATCCAAAAATCATTTATCATCGAAATCCAAAATAAGGAGAAGGGCGGTATTACCTGCAGGTTGTTACTGGGGTAGCGGCTTTGTGTAATACCTTCGGGCAACATGGAATACCTGATTTGCTCTATGGCATTTTTCATCAGCCTGTCGTCGCCGCTTACGTAGAGCGAAATGAGTGCCTGTATCCGGGTATCACCAACATACTGCAATTGCTCGTAATAAGGGCAATCCATGTAGGTATCAAAAGCACATAACCTGGCTGTACGCCACCCTACTTTAAAAATGGTATTAAGCGTACTATCGTTGCAGTTAAAATTGGCTTTTTGTTGAAAAGGGTATGCCGTAAAGTAGCCATGCAAACTGTTGATCTCTAAAGCCTGCTGATGGTTTTCTATGTGTAATAAAATATACCGATAGGTACGGTAGTACATTGGCCGGTATAAACGATTGTTGCCGCCATCGGCAATATACACATCGTAATCGCCGGTTATTTTTTTATTGGTTATATCATTTCGATTGCCTTTATTGCCGGCTTCATCCACAAGGCTTTCGGCATAAGTGAGGGTAATTTTTGCACCCTTGCCACCACTTACCAATAATTCTACAAAGGCTGTTGTAAGATAACTTTGATCGAGCAACAGTGTTACATTTTCCCATGGCTGAATGGCCAAACTGCCCGTGCCTTTTAAAAAATTATCGCTTATATTATTTTGCAGGCCGGTAGTTTTTCTTATCAGGGATATGCGTTGCAACGTTTCTTCAGGCACTGGTATTTTGCTGGCAGATAATACCCTGATGCTTTTATTATTTGCTGCTTCACTGCTATTTTGTAACACTATTTTTTCTGTAATTTTTGGTGTAAGCCATTGGCTGTCGTCAAAATTTATTGCCTCCCAATTGTAGGGATAGCGCTGTGCAAGCACCTGTTCAAAAGCACCGGTAATGTGGCTAATGGTGGCTTGAGGTGCGTAGGCCATATTTTCAATTACCCGCCAACTGGTATCTGTATTGGCTATCCATTCGTTGGCTGTAGCACCTGCCACCAACAAGCCTGTTTGGTAACTTAATTGCGACCATGCCGAATACTCCCCATCGTTCCAAACCTGTGCTGCTAATACATTACTGCCTTTTATTAATTGCGGTGCAATATCTATAGTTTGGTAATGCCAGTGCTGCACATCACTTTTTGCCGGGCCAAAAGAAACGGATTGCCCATTTACAAAAAAACGATAATGCTGATCTGCAGAAATATGGATTATAAAACTGGCAGGTTTACTATCCATATTTATTTGTTTGCGAAAATGAAAAACACCATACGCATGTGGGTTAGCAGTTGGATGAGCTATCCATGATGAGGGCGTTTTGGATTCAATAGCTAAATCATTTACTGCTTGCGCCTGCATTTTTAGTATAATAAAAATACTAATAAAAGTAAAAAATAATATTTTTTTTATCATTGTTGTGTTGTTGTACCAGCTTTTTGTATGTGTAAAAAAATGATTGGTATAAAGTTTTAAAAAAAAATGATGAAAGCCACAATGCACTGTATATTTTTTTAAAAATATTTATGCCCTTACCCAATCTCAGTTAGAATTTGTAACGGCTGAAGGCGTTAATAAGTTTATTAAACAACAGGCAACACCCAGGGCATACGATACACTGGTGTAATCAGCGCATTGGCTGCGGCGTTGTTACCAAAATTATTGTTGGCATTATCCCAACTCAATTGCGATTGGGTGCGTAATGCAATATTTGCAGCGTGTGCATATTTGGCTACCAGGCTTCCATTTTCGATGGGGCAGGCTGGTTCTTTACGGCTCTTCATACAATCAATAAAATTTTTCATGTGTACATCATGAGAGTCGGTGCCTAACTGCTTTTCCATTTTAGGCACTTTTGTTTTTTTATTTTTATCGTCCCACTCCGGAAACAACTCCCAGTTATCCCTGTCTATTACCAGGGTGGCATCGTTGCCAATAAATGCCAGGCCATACAAGCGGCCATAGGGGCCATTTTGCGTACCAGCAGTATGCTCCCAATTAATTAGATAATCTTTAAACTGGTAGCTCACATTCATGGTATCAAAAGTTTCATGAGCATGATCCGGGTAAGCAAAATTACCCCCCGTAGCAGTAATTATATCGGGCATAGTAGTGATGTTTTTTTGCCCACAAGGCCATGTCAATTAAATGTACGCCCCATTCGGTCATTAGCCCGCCGCCATAATTTCAAAACATGCGCCAGGAGCCGTGAAACCTTGCTTTATTAAAACTCCGCAGCGGTGCTGGCCCCAGCCAGGTATTAAAATCTACACCAGCAGGTACAGGGCTATCGGGTACCACGGGTACGCCTATGCCATAATTAAAATTGCCCCAAATATTTACTTTGCGTAACTGCCCGATTTTTCCTGCTTTTATAAAATCCATTGCCTGAATAAAATGGGCACCGCTACGCTGCTGCTGCCCTACCTGCACTACCCGATTATATTTACGGGTGGCGGCTACCATTATTTCACATTCGGCAATGCTGTTGGCCAAAGGCTTTTCTACATAAATATCTTTACCTGCCTGGCAGGCTGCTACAAATGGTAAGCAATGCCAATGATCGGGTGTGCCGATAATTACAGCATCAATATCTTTATTGTCTATGATCCTTCTATAATCTTTGTACAACATGGGTGCTTTGCCCTGTATTTTTTCTACATCTTTACTACGGCTGTTTAAAATTGTTTCATCCACATCGCACAAGGCAACACACTCTACACCGGGTAATTTCAGTGCATTTTCTAAATCGTCAAAGCCCATATTTTTACAGCCGATGAGGGCTACCTTTATTTTTTCGCTGGGCAAAAATGCTTTTCCATGTACCAGTAGTGGTGCTGCGATGCTGCTTGTAAAAGCTGCCCCAGCAGTAAGTTTAGCGGAAGTATTAATAAATTTCCGGCGGGAGTGCTGCATGGTATGGTTGTGTTTATGGTTATTAAAAAAGATGGTTAATATAAATTATAAATCGCAGGGTTAATTTGAAAAATATACTTCACGTATTTTCAATCCCGCCTTTGGCGGGACTGTAGAAAAAGAGGCGGCTTATGAAGTTACTGGTGAGTAAAAAATAATTCCAGCCTTAAATAAGCAATACCACTTTACAAACTAAATACATAATCCACAAACTATAGTTATCTTTTTAATCTGTGCTATTTCATCTTCTTAACCTCCTCTTCAAACCAAATAAGATACTCCTCAATTTTAGCAACCGCAAAATAAGGCAGCGTAAGCAAAAAATATTTTTTACCAGCCGTAGTGGTAATGGCAGTAATGTTTTTAGGTGCTGCACAAAAACGGATGGCCATATTGTGCGGTGCCATATCCATATACAAGTGCAGCGATTTTAAAGTACCAGTAGCACCAGATTTCACTTCGATGGGTATCAGTTTTGTGCCAAATTTATAAATGTAATCCACCTCGGCCATGGCCGTTTTTTTTTCCCTTGCCCAAAAATGCAGTCCATGTATATTACCTTGTTCCAATGTAAGCAACTCCTGCCCTACCAGGTGTTCTATCACTACACCTTCATACACCTTGTTTAAATCTTTACTGCCCAGTATTTCTTTTTGTATGCCAATGGAATAATTCATCAGGCCGGTATCAAGCAGTTGCAAACGGGGAGATTTTTTTTTATCGGGCAATAGGGGCAATACCACGTCGGTAACAGGATAAATCAAATGCAGGAGCAAGGCTTTTTCCAATGTACGCAACGCTTCCCCCATTTCCCTGGAGCCATAATTTGATTTACCGAAACCTTCAAATTTTATACGCTTACCAGCCAACGCATACGAAGCCTGTATGGCATGGCGTATGTGCTGTACCTGTGCCTGGCTGCCGGCATATTTTTCTACATCATCTATGTAGGAAGTAAGCAGCGATTCGTAAATATTTTTTAGTGCTGTGAGGTCCTTTTCGGCGGCATAATTTTTTACCACTTCGGGCATACCACCTAAAATAGCGTAGGTATGAAATAGCGCCAACAACTTATCGTAAGCAAAATCATTTAATGGAATGGTATGCAATTGCTGCAAGGCAGTTGTTTCGCCAATGGCAGCTAAAAATTCTATAAAAGATACCGGCCTTACTATTAGGTACTCTACCCTGCCCACGGGAAAACTGATGTTGGCATCAAAGAGTGTTTCCAGCAATGAGCCTGCTGCTATAACGTGTATGCCTGGTTGCTGTTCGTAAAAATAACGCAGTATTTGCAGCGCTTCGGGCAATGCCTGTATCTCATCAACAAAAATTAAAGTAGATTTTTTTTTAGCGTACGCTAAGTTTTTTTCGTAAAAAAGTGTTTGCACCATTACATCAATAGTGGAAAAATCTTCAAAAGGTTTTTTGTCTGCAGCAAGTTCTAAATTAAGGTACAGGTATTGGGTAAAATTTTTGGAAAATAAGCCCACCAAAGTAGTTTTACCCACCTGCCTTGCACCCCTTAAAACAAGGGGTTTTCTATCGGCTTTTTTAGCCCATTTGGTTAAATTATCTAATACCCCTCTTTGAAACATGTAACAAAGTTAGGGGTGTTTTAGTAAATATATGTAACAAAGTTAGGGGTGTTTTGATAAATATTTGTAACAGAGTTAGGGTAATTTACAATAAATTTTATCCAATATACTGGTATTTAGCTACTTATAATAAATTATATAGTTGCGGCCTATTTATATTGAATTAGCACGTTGTGCATCAATGGCAAAGCCAAATCAAAATCAGCATAAATGGATTTTTCGATGGCCATTATTTTAAATGGAACCGGTTTTGTATCAACAGTAACACTTGTAACCGTGGTTGCATTTTCTGGCAACAATACATGCCCTTTCAATTGAGTTCCACTGCCGGTTATTAATATGTTTATTTGCTTTGCAGCTTTGTCATTTTTGTATTGATACGCCACATAACCATTGGATGCAGGCAGATTAATGGTTACATCAACAGCATCTATTTGGGCGGATGTCCAGCGTGGTGCGATGGTGGCTTTATCAAAAGCAAGACCCTCATTTTTTACACCAGCAAGACCTTCTACCAACGCTGCCATTCCG
>JAYVGA010000264.1:0-12092 GCA_043772635.1 Chitinophagaceae bacterium | reverse complement strand
GTTTAAATCTTTAAACTGAAAATTATTTACAGTAAGAATATTTGCAGAACGGTGCCCCAATACAGGTTGTTTTTTTATTTGTGCCTGTGTAAAATAATTTGTTAGGCAAAGAAAAAGCAAAATATATTTTTTCATAATTTTTTTTTAATATCAATTACAGGGTCCTGCTAATATCCTTGTGGTAATTTATTAAATCTTATTCCAAAATAAAAGCGCTTAAAACCTTAGTAGAAAACGCAATCAACAAATCCTGAACCTTATTACCTTATTATTTTATTGCCGCCTTTGTAAATAAAGTAATAAGGTAGAACTTAATTCATATTCGTCTTCTACTAAGGTAAAAAAAATACAGCAAGTCTTTGTATCCATAGATTTGTATTATTAACTCACAGAAAGCAGCGTAATACCAATTGTTTTATATTGATCCATTCAAAACATAATTGTATAAAACTTAAATGCCTTGTACAATACATTACTTCTTTGCCCACCTGCTTCGTAAATAATGCGCCGCCATTTTTGGCTTCCTGTCTCTTGTAAATACGCCTTTCCAATTCATACCGCCAAACCTTATAATTCCCTGCCCTGTTTTAAAATCGGTAAAAGCCCAAATGTGCATGCCGCAAACAAATGGTTTTGTATCTGCCACATCAAGATATGCTTTTATAAATTCCATCTGGTATTCTTCCGTAAACATTTCAGGTTGTCCTGCATGCATACCCGGATAAGTATCGGCACCAAACTCCGTAACTAAAACAGGTTTGTTAAATTGGTTGTGCAAATCGTCCAGCTCTTTACTTAAGCTGGCAGCTCCCTCTGCAATTTTTCCCTGTAGTGTGTACCACCCGTAGTAACGGTTAATGCAAATTACATCCGATAAACCCAACCACTCATCGGGACCACCCTGCACACCAACAATAGAAGTTAGCCTTGTATCATCGGCGTCTTTAGCAGTTTTAAATAATTCTTTAAAAAAGTTTAACGACACTTCATCACTACTGGCTTTTTTAGATAAGCTAAAATCCATTTTTGCAGCAAAGGGCTCGTTAGCCAGGTTCCACATAATAACCGAAGGGTGGTTTTTATCTCTTGCAATCAATTCTCTAATTTGTTGTTTGCATGTTTCTTTGCGTTCATTAACCATATCCAGATTATTATCGAAGTACAGACCAACAGCCGGTATTTCATCAATAATTAAAATACCTTCTCTGTCTGCCATATCCATATACTCTTCGTCGTAAGGATAATGAGAAGTACGGTAAGAGTTTGCACCAACCCATTTTAGTAAAGCATAATCTTTTACTATTACAGGATACGCTGTGCCTTTACCAAAAATGGGAAAGTCTTCATGCTTGCCAAAGCCTTTTAGAAAAATTGCTTTTCCATTAAGCAGTATCTGATTATTATTAACAGCAACTGTACGAATGCCAACCGGTAAATTATATTTATCCGTTATTTCTTTTCCTGTGTTTAGTGAAACAGATAAATTATACAGATACGGGTCTTTTGTATCCCATAAATGCGGATTGGGAACTTTAACAGTTGCTGTGCCTGCATCACCAATAAATGTGCAGGCAGCTTCATACACTTTACCATCGCCGGTTATTTTTATTGTTCCCTGTTTTGCAATGCCCTCTTTTTTAATTTTTATTTCAACAGTTCCGTCTAAAGAAGTTTTTACGGTAATATCATTGATAGAACTTTTAGGAACTGAATAAATCCACACCGGCCTTTGTAATCCTCCGTAAGGGAAAAAATCAAAATTTGCAGACGGGTTGCTGTTAAATAAACTACCCGGCGGCAACCCGCCAACAGGTACCCGGTTTGGTTTTAAAATATTTTCAACCTGTATGGTTATTCTGTTTGATACATCCCAGTTTATGTTATTGGTAATTTCAAAAGCAAAAGGAAGATGGCCGCCTTCATGTGTACCCAAGGGTTTTCCATTTACCCAAACTTTAGCAGCATAATTTGCAGAACCTACTCTTAAAAATATTTTTTGTCCTTTCCAGCTTGCAGGCACATAGCTATTTTGCTCATACCAAACATGCCCCATATAATCTCTTATATCTTCCAGTTGCTCATTCCAGCTTCCTGGTACTGCTATGGAAACACTATTGACAAGTCCATTAAACCATTGTTCTATTTCACCCCGGTTCAATGAATCTTTTTTAAATTTCCAGATGCCTGAAATATTGAGGGTATTTCGCAAATCATTTTGCTGGGGAAATAAAGCGATGTCTTTTACATCCGCAACTTTAAATTCCTGTGCATTTACATTCATTGCCATGAAGTATGCCAAGCAGCCGAGTAATAATTTTTTCATTTATCTAAAATTTATTTTTTAAAAATCAGTATTCAATCTTTTTCATTTTTGGAATTAACGCATGCATAATTAACCAGGCAAGGATATAAGCAACACTGCATATTAAAAACATAATTAAATATCCTGTTTCAACATGTCCGTTTGCTTTATAATAATCAAATAATTTTCCGGCACTTTTTGCAATTAGTATTCCGCCTATTGCGCCAAACATACCGCCAATGCCTGTTACAGATGCGGTAGCAGATTTAGGAAACATATCACTCACTGTTGTAAATATGTTGGCACTCCATGCCTGGTGTGCAGCCATTGCCAAACCAATAATAGTTACTGCAAGCCACATATTTATGCTGCCTAAATATTGTGCAGATACAACAGGCAGCACAAACAATGCATAAATGAACATAGAAGTTTTACGGGAACGAAAAACAGTCCACCCTTTTTCAATAAAATACATAGGTAACCAGCCACCTAAAATGCTTCCAATAGTTGCCATGGTATATGCCAGTGCAACTGGTAATGCAATGTCTGTTTTAGTTAGGCCATATTGCTTTTCTAAAAAATCGGGTAACCAAAAAAGATAGAACCACCAGATTGGGTCGGTTAAAAATTTACCAACGGCAAAAGCCCATGTTTGTTTATAACTCAATAATTTTCCCCACGATAATTTTGGTGCATCCGTATTATCTTCAATTTTTTCATCCACATCGCTATGAATATAATCGAATTCAGCTTGCAATAGTTTTTTGTGTTTCTTTGGAACTTCATATACTAAAAACCAAAAAACCAACCATACAAAACCTATTAAACCTGTAAGGATAAAAGCCCATTGCCAGCCCCATTCCTTTGCAATAAAAGGAACTGTAAGTGGCGCAACAATTGCTCCAATATTAGAACCCGAATTAAATATACCTGTTGCCAGTGCCCTTTCATTTTTAGGAAACCAATCTGCCACTGTTTTTATAGCCGCCGGAAAATTTCCTGCTTCGGTTACACCCAAAGCACCTCTTGCCACCATAAAACCAAAAGTATTTGTTGCTAAGGCATGTGCAACGGCTGCCACACTCCATAATGCAGTTGCTAATGCATATCCGATTTTTGTTCCCAGTTTGTCAATCAGTCTTCCGGCACCCAGTAAACCCAATGCATAGCACAATTGAAAAACAACTACAATGTTTGCATAATCAGTTTCTGTCCAGATAAACTCTTTTGATAATGTTGATTTTAATAAGCTGATAACAGCACGGTCTAAATAGTTAATGGTAGTGGCAAAAAATACCAATCCGCAAATCGTCCATCTGTATTTACCAATTGGTTGTTGCATATTAATATTTTATTTTTTTTAGACCAGCATTTGTACTCTGATTAAACTTCATTGGCGACGCTCCGTTCAAATTCAGTAATTCTATTTGACTTTTTAAAGTTTTATTTATTATAGCAATCACTTCAATCGTTTCCCTTTAATTTGTAACTGACTTTATTCTTTCGATTATATCTGTTTGCCTTTGTTTTGTTGCATCGCCAGCTTCGTACAATTTTCCTACTGCCGCTGCGGCTGCATATTCCACAATATTTTGTGTGCTATTTTTTTCAATGAGCCCATAAATTAAACCTGCCATAAAACAATCGCCGCTGCCTACTTTATCCACTGTATCATTTACATCATATTCATTTGAGACTGCCCTTTCTTTGCCATGTTGCATTATAGTCCAGTAAGAATTTTGTAAGCGGTAGGTGTAAGCAAATGTTGATGCTTGCGGATATTGCTTATGCAACTGGAGCATGCTTTGGCCTGCCGCATCTATTAATTGCTGATGTGATTTACCAGTGCTGCTTTCAATATTTGATTTAATGCCAAGCAAACTTTCCACCGCCCAAACATTACCCATTATTACGTTGCAGTGCTTCATTAAATCCGGCATTATATTAACAGCTTGTTTTCCATATTGCCAGAGTTTAGATCGATAATTCAAATCAACTGAAATGGTTAATCCTTTTGCAGCAGCGGCTTCTAATGCTTCTTTACAAACTGCAGCAACATTTTCATTTAATCCAGGGCTTATAGCACTAAAATGAAACCATGAACAATCAGAAAATATTTTATCCCAATCTATTACGCCAGGTTTTAATCCTGAAAAAGAAGTGTTATCTCTGTCGTAAAATGCAACAGCGTTTTTTAAATCGTAACCAATCGGTAAATAATAAATTCCAATTCGGTTGCCCGAAAAAACAATATCATTTGCTTCAATGTTCTTTTGTACTATATATTTTATTAATTGATCGGATAAATAATTTTTTGGTAATGATGTTACGTATTTAACTGGTATATCCCATTTTGCCAAAGCAGTTGCTACATTTAATTCGGCGCCGCCAATATGAAAGGGCATATTATTATTTATCCAGTCTTCGCCTGTGTTTGGCGAAAGCCGCATTAATAATTCGCCAAAACAACATACTTTGTTTTTCATTGCTGGGATGAATAAATTTTATCTACATTAATTAATTTTTTATTTCAAGCAAACTTCTTAACACCCCCAACTCAACACCACGTATTTCTGCCAAACCTCTTAATCGTCCGATTGCCGAGTAGCCGGGATTTGTTTTTTTCTTTAAATCATCCAGCATCTGGTGCCCGTGGTCGGGGCGAACAGGAATAGAAATATTTCTTTGCTGCATTGCATTCACAATTTCTTTTATCACTGCATACATGTCCACATCGCCTTCTAAATGATTGTCTTCATAAAAATCACCAAACTCATTTCTTCTTGTGCTACGCAGATGAATAAAATTTATCCTATTACCAAATTGTTTTACAATGGCTGGCAAATCATTATCTGCTCTTACGCCGAATGAACCTGTGCAAAAACATAATCCGTTATTAAGAGAGGGAACAGCATTTATCAATGCTTCAAAATCTGCTGTAGTACTTACCACTCTTGGCAAACCCAAAATTGCATAAGGCGGGTCATCGGGATGGATAACCATTTTTACACCCACTTCATCAGCTACAGGTATTATTTGTTTTAAAAAATAAATAAGATGTTCTCTCAGTTTTGCTGCATCAATGTTTTGGTATGCATCCAATGCATTTTGAAATTGTTCCAGTGTAAAACTTTCTTCGCTGCCGGGCAGACCTGCAATAATATTTCGTTGCAATAATTTTTTTTCATCATCATTCATTGCAGCAAATCTCTTTTGTGCCCTTGCTAATTCTTCTTTGGTATAATCATTTTCAGCATTTTTTCTTTTTAGTATAAAAACATCAAATGCAACAAAAGCAGCTTTTTCAAAACGTAATGCTTTGCTGCCATCTTCCACGGTATAAGCTAAGTCTGTTCTCGTCCAGTCAAGTACAGGCATAAAATTGTAAGTAACAATTTTTACATTACAACTTGCAAGGTTTTGTATGGATTGTTTATAGTTTTCAATATAAATTTCAAATGAAGCAGCATGTGTTTTAATGGCTTCATGTACAGGAACACTTTCCACAACACTCCACTGTAAACCTGCTGCTTCAATTTCTTTTTTGCGTTTTATAATTTCTTCCACTGTCCATATTTCTCCATTGGGGATGTGATGCAATGCTGTTACTATACCAGTACAACCAGCCTGTTTAATATCCAGTAAACTCACAGGGTCACTGGAGCCATACCAACGCATGGTTTGTTCCATCCGATAACCTGTATTTTTATAAGAAGGAAATGAATTGTTCATGTTATTATTTTTTTATACCCCACTAAATTTTGTAAACCCGCCATCTACAAAAATTTCTGACCCGGTAACAAATGAAGAAGCATCACTTAATAAATAAACCAATGCACCTTTTAAATCATCGGGTTGCCCAAACTTTTTAAAAGGAGTATGCTGAATAATAGCATGTGCCCTTTCTTTATAACTGCCATCGCTGTTAGTGAGCAATGTCCTGTTTTGTTCAGTTAAAAAAAATCCGGGAGTAATGGCATTCACCCTAATTTTATCTCCATACCTGTTGGCAACTTCAACAGCAAACCATTTTGTATAAATATCAATAGCAGCCTTGCCCATACTGTAACCAAGCACTTTTGTCAAAGCATTTTTGGGACTTACCGAAGAAATATTTACAATACTTCCTTTGCCATTTTTTGCCATAGCTGCACCAAATATTTGTGATGGAATAATGGTTCCCCAAAGATTTAGCACCAGGGCTTTTTTCATTCCATCAATATTCATAGCAAAAATATCTGCATCGTTTTCTACCACGGCTTCAGGCACATTGCCGCCTGCTGCATTAACGAGACCATCTATTTTTCCAAAAGCATCCAGTATTTTTTCTCTTGCAACAATTAATTTTTCTTCTTCCAGCACATTTGCATAAACACCCAAAGCTTTACCACCATTGGCATTAATTTCATTTGCCCTGTCAATACAAGCCTGTTTATTAATGCCTGATATTACAACTGTACCTTCTGCTTCAACTATTGCATTAACGAATGAACTGCCGAGTACGCCAGTGCCGCCTGTAACTATTATAACCTTATCTTTTAATGAAAACAATTCTGATGATTGCATTTTAATTCAGTTGATTATTTAATTGGCATTTGAAACCTCACCCCAACCCCTCTCCAAAAGAGAGGGGCAAGAAACCAGAGCATTAACGATATATTTAAAAAAAACAAAGAAAACCGATTGATATTTCGCAGCCGGAATAATTATAACTACTGGCTTAATAACCTGGATTTTGTTCTAATACTGCATCTTTATTCAATTGTATTTCTGAAAGTGGTACAGGCAATAATAAATTTTTTGCTGTAAGATTTGTAATTTTCATTCCTCTTGTGGTTGCCCTTGTTACTAAAGTCCCTGTACGCATTAATGTCATTCTTCTATTTTCTTCCGCTATTAATTCCCTTGCCCTTTCATCTAAAATAAAATCCATATTTACTTGCGCTGCTGATACTGCTCCTGCACCAGATCTTGCCCGTAAAAAAGTTAATGTAGTAGCAGCACCTGTATTATTACCTTGTGCTAATTGTGCTTCGGCTTTTAGTAAATAAGTTTCGCCTAATCGCATTACAATAATGTCTTTTATCATTGCAAATCCAAAGGCATCGTTGGGATCGTATTGATTCCATTTATTTGTTTGTGGTACAATAAAACGATTGGTATCTATGCCAGCAGCATTTGGATTAACTGCCTGACCATACAATGCCGGCGTTGCTGGATTATTGTAATAATAAATTCTTCGTAAATTATATTGCGAATTACGCATATCGCCAGCACCATATAAATTATTTAAAACAAATGGTGTAAGTGCCATACGGCTAATGCCCCTACCACCAAGGCTATCGCATAAAAGCATACCTGTTTGTTGATGATAACGACTGCCCCAAACCCTGCGATGCTGTGGCGTTGCAAAAGTGAAACCCGGGAAAATATTAGAGGTTAACATTCCTGCACCACCCACAACTGTGTTAGGATTTTCTATTTCTAATGTCCAAATACTTTCTTTATTTCCCTGGCTACGTCTTTGATTTCCATAAATAAACATATCGGCAAATGGGTCGCCGGGTTGTGATGCTTTAATGCCATAACGAGAAGTTATTAAACTAAAATCACCACTGCTAATTACAGCATCAGCTTCGGCTTCGGCCAAAGCATTTTGCCCTGTACGCAAATACACTTCTGCCAATAATTGCGATACCATTGATTTATTTACCCGGCTATACATTTTACCTTTGCTATTGCTTTTTACATTGCCTATACTGGGTAAATTATTTTTTGCAAAAGTTAAATCGCCAATGATTAAAGTATTTACATCCGTTAAAATTGCCCGTACAAAATCGGTTTTGGGTGTTGTAATTGATGTAGTTATTATTGGCACTTTGCCAAATAAAGTGGCCAATGTATTATAGCCTAAAGCTCTGTAAAAACTTGCCTCGCTTTTTATGCTTGCTTTATTTATAGCCCCCATTGGTGCAGCATCAACCTTACCAATTACATTGTTGCAATTGTTAATTAAATTGTATGCCCATTTCCAAACTACTAATGCAGTATTATCGGTTGGTGTTAAGTTTTCGTAATTTGTATAAGGTACTGCTAACGGATCTAAATCGGCAGGGGCTTTATTATAAGCCACATCGGTTCCCATTTGCCACACACATAAAAACCCTTGTGAGTTTACATTATCGCTTGCAAGTGTATGCCAAAGTGCATATTGGTTTTGAATACCCACAATAGCTGCTTCAAATGATAAAGAATCGCTAAGTGCATCGGGTGTGAAAGTGCTATATACTTTTTCGTCTAAGAATGTTTTTTTGCAAGATGTAAAAGTGGCGACCAACAATACTATTGCAATAAATATTTTTATATAATTTTTCATTGTTATAATTTTAAAAGTTGATTAACGTAATGTGATGTTTGCTCCAATAATAAATGAACGTACTAAAGGGTAACTCAAATTTGTACCAGTAGTAGTGGTGGCTCCAAAATTACCTCTATCAAAATCTACCTCAGGATCCCAACCTACCCATTTTGTCCATGTAGCTAAATTGCGTCCGCTTATATAAAATGTGGCACCGGCAATTTTTAATTTATCCATCAAATTTTTACTAACCGAGTAGCTTAGTGTAATATCTTTTAATCTTGTATAACTTGCATCACTTGCGTAGCCATACAGGCGGGAGTTATTGTAAGTTAATGATGGACGGGTATTATTGCTGTTGGTAGATGTCCAATAAGAAACTTCGGCAGGTAGGTTTTGGCGACCAGCTAAATCCCTAAAATCCATTAAAGAATTATTTTTGGTAATCCCTTGTGCAGTTTGTATAAAAATATTTAAGTGTAAATTTTTGTAATGAAAAGTATTGGTTATGCCCCCAATCCATTTTGGAGAGGTTTGCCCAAGAATAACTTTATCATTAGCTGTAATTGTTTTGCTACCATCTTTATCTTCAAATTTTAAATCGCCAGGTTTTGCCGTAGGGTCTTGATTAGCTGGGCTTTCGCCAGTTTGCCAAACCCCCATTAAACGATAATCATAAACAACACCAACGGGTTGACCAATAAATAATTTGTTGCCCACATCATCTTTTTTATCGCCATATAAATCTTCAATTTTATTTTTGTTAGATGAAAAATTCAAATTGGTTTCCCATCTAAAATCATGGATATTTAAGTTTTGTGTTTTAATTGAAAATTCAAAACCAGTATTTGATACCAACCCTAAATTATCTAACACTTTTGTATAACCAGTAATGGTTGGCAATGACCGATAAATTAATAAATCCTTAGAATGTGTTTTATAGGTTTCAATTGTACCATTAATTTTATTTTGTAAAATGGTAAAATCAATACCAAAATTAGAGCCATAAGTTCTTTCCCACTTTAAATTATTATTACCCAACACATCTGCAACTAACCCAACAGTACTTAACCCATTGTATGGAGAAGTAGTTGTAGCGAAAGAAGATATAGTACCATAAGCAGGAATAGCCTGATTGCCGGCTAAACCATAAGCATATCTAAGTTTTAAATTATTAAGCCATTTTGTGTTTTCCATAAATTTTTCTTTAGTAACATTCCAACCAATGGCTACCGAAGGAAAGCTTCCCAATTTAGATGTGTTGCTACCAAAAACAGAACTACCATCCTGCCGATAAGTGGCGGTAAATAAATAACGGCTATCGTAGGTATAATTTAAACGAAGCATTTTAGAATTGTTGGTTGTTTTAAAAGCAAATGGCAACCCTCCAAAATTTTGATTAGATGATATTGTAGTAGCCGTAGATAAATTATTGAACGCTATAATATCGTTAATAAAACCAGATGCAATTATACTGGTAGCATTGAATTTTCTTTCCTCGGCACTATACAATGCTGTAACATCAAAATGATTTTTAGCAATATTTTTTTCATAGGTCAATAAATTATCTACAATCCAGGATTTTGTTTCGCTGTTGTTTACTTGTGCCAATCCTATTAAATTACCAGCGGCCCTGCCAATATAACTTTGAAATAATGCAGGTACATAATTAGAGCCGACAGTAATTTTATATTTTAATCCTTTAATAAAAGTTGGGGTAAGTTCTGCATAAATATTTGCTGCAATATTTTTTGTTCTTTCATTACGGGTAGTGTTTATGCCAAGCATTGGGCTTGTATATAAAAGTTCACCAAACATTGGATAAATTTCGTAGTTACCATCGTTACGTAAATAAGTACCATAAGGGCTTACTGCACCTGCACCTGTTAAGTTTACCCTGCCACCATCGTAATTATTATTAGTAAAAGATAAATTTACACCAGCGGTTAAATAATTTGTAATGGTTGCATCCATATTGCTGCGTATGCTGTATCTATTAAATTGAAAGCCTTTCAGGATACCTTTTTCTTTTAAGTAATCGCCACTTACATAATATTTAACATCTTTATTACCACCGCTAACACTTAAGGTATGATTTTGAATATTACCTGTTTGCGAAATATTATCTAACCAATTAGTTGTAGTGTTGGATGCATAGTTTGCCTGCTCATAAGCATTGGGCAATATGGCTGTGCTTGCAGAGCCAGATTGCGTTTTCCAATCGGTATATTTTTGTACATATTGAGCAGCACTCATAGGTTGCACTTTGTGTGCATAAGCCTCGTTACCAGTATAAACATTATAGGTAACAGATGCTTTGCCGGTTCTACCTTTTTTTGTAGTAATTAATATTACGCCATTAGCACCACGGGTACCATATATTGCAGTAGAAGAAACATCTTTTAAAATATCAATAGAAGCAATATCACTTGGGTTAATATCATTTATAGAACCCCCAACAAATGGAATACCATCTAAAACAATAAATGGTTCAGTACTCGCCGCTAACGACCCTGCACCCCTTACAGTTGTGGAAGCACCAGAGCCTGGGGCTGATGAACTTTGAGAAATAGAAACACCACTAACCGAGCCTTGAATTGCTTGCAACGCATTAGTTACCGGCAATTGCGATAAACGTTCTTTAGAAACTGATGCCACAGAGCCAGTAATATCGCTGCGCTTTTTTGTACCATAACCCACTACTACCACATCCGTTAAAGTTTGATTAACTACCGTTAATTTTATTTGCATAGGAGCAGTAAAATCTACCGGTACTTCAATTGGTTTATACCCCACACTGCTAATTTCTAAAATAGTATTTTCAGGAACGGTAAATGTAAATGTTCCTTTTGAATCGGTATTAACGCCTTTAGAAGTGCCTTTAACACTGACAGAGGCATTGGCAACAGGGTCATTTGTTTCATTATTAACCACGGTTCCAGTTACAGTTTTTGTTTGCGCAAAAGCATTACTGCTTAAGATAATAAATAAGAGAACAAAGAATTTTGTCCGTAGTAAAGTGCTAATTAAAGAATTTATTTTTTTCATACAGCAATGTTTTATGGGTGCAAGATAGAGTAGTGAAGCAATACAAATAGTTTTTGTAGTAAACTTATTTGCGAAAACGATATAGTTAAATTTTCGTAAAATGTCGTAATAATATCCGTTATTTGTAGAAAATAAACAATAATGACTAAAGTAAACCTAAAGGAGCTTGCTCAGGAACTCAATGTATCAATATCTACAGTTTCCAAAGCGTTAAGAGGGAGCCACGAAATTGGAAATGACACAAAGAAAAAGGTAATTGAATTGGCGCAAAAAATGGGTTATAGCCCCAGTCCTTATGCAGGGTTTCTTAGGAACCATAAAAGTAAAACCATAGCTGTTATTGCACCAGAACTTACTAATAATTTTTTTATACAGGCAATAAGC
>JAYVGA010000263.1:0-11292 GCA_043772635.1 Chitinophagaceae bacterium | reverse complement strand
ATACCACGATGAGCTGGGCAACATATGGGGCAGGGATAGTTTTGATATTGGTGATTATAAAGTGGGCAAAAATAATGTAGTTGGCTTAAAACAAATTGTAAGCAAATGGGATGATAAGTTTATCAGCAATGGATGGAATACGGTGTTCTTTACCAACCACGATCAAAGTCGTGCTGTAAGCCGTTATGGCAACGATGCTCCAGAGTTTAGAGAAGCCAGTGCAAAAATGCTGCATACTTTTTTATTAACGCAAAGGGCTACTCCTTATTTATACAATGGCGATGAAATCAGTATGGTTAACATCAGGTTTAAAACGGTAGATGAGTACAACGATTTACAAACAAAAAACCGGTATAACCTTGCACTAAAAGAAAGCAAAGAGGCTGCTGCTGCCTATTTGCAAATGCAGGCAGAACTAAGCAGGGACAATAGTCGTACGCCCATGCAGTGGAATGCCACAGCCACAGCGGGTTTTACTACGGGCAAACCCTGGCTGCCTTTAAACCAAAATAAAACAACGGTAAATGTAGAGGTATCAGAAAAAGATAAAAATTCTATTTTAAATTATATACGCAGGATGATTGCTTTGCGTAATGAAAATAAAGCCGTATTGGTTTATGGCAAATACGAATTGCTGGATGCCGCAAACCCCGCTGTGTATGCCTACACAAGAACCGATGGAAAAAATACATTTCTAATTGTTTTAAACTTTACAAAAGAAATGGGTAAAACAGCTATACCAAAAGGATTTGGTTTGGCGCAGGAATTAATCAATAATTTACAGCCATTAAAAGTAGAAGGGGAAAATATAGTATTGCAGCCCTACCAGGCGGGTGTGATAAAATTAGAATAATTAGGATTAAGTACTTAGGTCAGAAATGAATGCTGGTAGCGGCCTCGAATAAAAAGTGCTAGAAATTTATAACATAAGCCGTTAAGAAATCAAGGCTGTTTGAGCCAGTTTAAACTGCAAAGTATTTTACTCTTGCGGCGAGTTCCTTGATTTTAGGCTTATGTTATAAATTTCAGCCTAATAAAATTTCATCAATTTCCCTTCTCTTTTGGAGAAGGTGGCCAAAGGCCGGATGAGGTGCAGCCTTGATTTTTTTTATTACTTTTTTTTATCAAGAAAAAAAAGTAAATAAAGACTAAGCTAATTGCAGAAAGCTGTTGCGAATTAAATACTTAATACTAAAATAATCATTGCCTTGTTAAAATTATCTATTATCATTAATGTAGAAATAAAAAATTGATTGCTCTAATACTTTTGTCATTAGGGGTTTTAGCGGCTGCCTTCCTGGCCCAATAGCAAAAGGGGTGGAAAGAGGGCCTGTCAATATTTTTCGGGAGGTTGGGGGTGAGGTCAGGAGAAACGGCGACACCAATAAAATTAAAATAATGAATTTAAAAATAAGCCACCTGCAGCATATTGGCATTCCTGTTACAGATATAAAAACATCAGCAGGATTTTATAAAAGCATTGGTTTTAAAAATGTAATGGCATCTTCATTTTTACACAACGGGAGCAATGGCCTGGTAGTAATGATGAAATTAAAAACGATGATTATAGAGTTATATCAATTTCCAAAAGATGATTTACAGGAAATTAAGGATAGAAAAAATGGACACATAGATCATATAGCTTTTGATGTAGATGATATAAATAAATCATTTAAAAAGTTAAAAGCTGCAGCATATAACATTGTAGAACCCGAGCCTGTTTTTTTAAATTTCTGGAAAAAAGGTTGCAAATATTTCAACATTACCGGCCCTGATGGAGAACGGATTGAGTTTAACCAGATTTTATAAAAAACAAAAATAGATTTATGAATAAAAAATTAGTGCTGTGGTCAATAACCGTTGGCCTTGGTGGGTTTTTGTTTGGCCTGGATGTAGCCGTAATTTCCGGTGCAGAAAAAGCCATACAGCAGTTGTGGAGTTTAAGCGATTGGGTGCATGGCACCGCCATTGCTATGGCCCTGTATGGTACTGCGTTTGGCGCAGCCTTTGGTAATTATCCGGCCAATAAAATTGGCCGTAAAAAAACACTCATCTGGATTGGGATTTTATTTTTTGTTTCTTCACTTGGTGCTGCCATTGCACCCGAAGTAAATAGTTTTATGCTGTTTAGATTTATCAGCGGCTTAAGTATTGGCGCCTCATCTGTAGTAGCTCCGTTATATATTGCAGAAATTGCACCGCCACAATACCGGGGTCGCATGGTAATATCCTTCCAGGTAAATATTGTAGCAGGTATTTTAATTGCTTATCTCTCTAATTATTTATTACAGGGTATTGGCGGTGCAGATGACTGGCGCTGGATGCTGGGAGTAGTGGCCATTCCATCTCTTATTTTTTCTGTATTAATGTTAGTAGTACCCGAAACGCCAAGGTGGTTGGTATTATATAAAAAAGATGACGAAGCGGCAAAAAAAGTATTGGCACTTACCAATCAGCAAAGCGAAATTGTTATACCACAAATAAAAGCATCTGTAAATACTTACAAAGAAGCCCTGTTTAATAAAAAATTTTACAAACCATTGCTGCTGGCATTTTTACTGGCATTTTTTAACCAGATGTCGGGTATAAATGCCATCATTTACTTTGCCCCAAAAGTTTTTGAAATGGCAGGCATTGGCAGGGAAGGTGCATTGCTTTCTACTGTGGGCATTGGTGCGGTAAACTTATTATTCACTATTGCTGGCTGGTATTTAATAGACAGGCTGGGCCGCAGAACATTAATGTACATTGGCAGTATAGGTTACATTATTTCTCTTGCATTAATTTCCTATTCATTTTACACACATCAAAATCAATTTATAACTTACTATGTATTTATGTTTATTGCTGCACACGCCATTGGCCAGGGTGCGGTAATATGGGTGTTTATTTCAGAAATTTTTCCTAACGCTGTAAGGGCTGCAGGCACATCTTTTGGTTGCCTTACGCATTGGGTATTTGCAGCAGTAATTGCCCAGGTGTTTCCCTATTTTTCCGGTAAATATGGCGGCGTAGAAATTTTTGCTTTCTTTAGTTTTATGATGGTGCTTCAATTAATTTTTGTTTGGAGAATGATGCCTGAAACGAAAGGCTTATCTTTAGAAGCCATGGATAAACCCATTATGCATTAATAAATAATTTATGAAAAAAGTACTCTTTGTCCTTAGCCTTTTAGTATATAGCCAAAGCAGCTTATTTGCCCAGGACCCCTGGAAAATAACTGCAGCTAAAATTGACGCCTCAAATTATTATGGTATTACCGTAGCCAATGGTATGATTGGTATAGTAAGCAGCCCCGAAGCTTTTAAGGTAAAAGATGTGGTGCTGGCAGGTGCATACGATTTGTATGGCCGGGGCAGGGTGAGCAATTTTTTAAAAAGTTTTAACCTGCTCAATATGTACATGGAAATAGATGGCAGAAGATTATCCAATGCAGATGTAAGCAATATGCAGCAATCGCTGGATTTGCAGCAGGCAAAATTTACCACCAGCTTTAATTATAAAGACATTGCCACAATATCTTACAGTTATTACGCTTTGCGGCAGCTGCCTTACTCTGTGCTTATGGATATTACTGTTACGGCTAAACGAAATTTCAGCATGACGGGTTCCAGTGTAATGGAAGCTCCCGATGCATTAAAAGATGTAGAAAATTATTACAACGAAATAGACCGGCCACATACCACCATAAGCCTGCTTACCTCTGCAGCCAAAAGTCCCACCGGAAAATTGTTGATGTGCGCCAGCAATGCATTTATTTTCAGCGAAGCACATGGCAGCGAGCCAAGAGTAATACACGAAATGTGGGACAACAATATGCACCTCATGAAGTTTACAAAAAAAATAAATGCCGGCGAAACTTACCGTTATTCTATTGTGGGTTCCTCCATTACATCTGCCCATCACAACGATCCATTAAACGAAGCAGAACGCCTCACCATTTTTGCAAAACTGCAGGGTAGCGAAAGGCTTACCCAAATGCACAACAATGCCTGGCAGGAATTATGGAAAAGCGATATTGTTGTTGAGCCTGCCACTGCCGCCGCTGCAGCAGAAGTTGCACAAACCCAGCAAGACATACGCAGTATGATGTATCACCTCTATTCTTTTGTAAGGGAAGGAAGCAGCAACAGCCCAAGCCCAATGGGTTTGAGCGGCCTGGGTTACAATGGCCATGTTTTTTGGGATACAGAGTTGTGGATGTTTCCCGCTATTTTGCAGTTACATCCGGAGATTGCAAAGGGCATGGTAGAATACCGTTTTGAAAGATTGGAAGCTGCCAAAAGAAATGCATTTGGCAAAGGATACAAAGGCGCCATGTACCCCTGGGAGAGTGCAGAAACGGGAGTAGAAGAAACACCCGTGTGGGCATTAAGCGGCCCGTTCGAACATCACATCACCGCATGCGTAGCCATTGCTGCCTGGAATTATTATTGCGTAACACAGGATAAAAACTGGCTCAGGGAAAAAGGCTGGCCCATTTTAAAAAACACTGCCGATTTTTGGGCAAGCAGGGTAGAAAGAAACGGCCCTGGAAAATATGATATTAAAAATGTAGTAGCCGCAGATGAGTGGGCAGAAAACGTAGATAACAATGCCTTTACCAACGCAGCCGCAAAAGCCAATTTACAATACGCCACAGAAGCAGCAAAAATTTTAGGTGTAGCCGCCGATGCAGACTGGATGAATGTGGCCGCAAATATTCCTATTTTAAAAATGCCTGCCCGGCCAGGCGAAGCGGACGGGGCTGATGGCGTTACAAGCGAACACGCCACTTATAAAGGAGAAGGTATTAAACAGGCGGATGTAAACCTGCTGGCCTATCCGCTTAAAGAAATTACAGATCCCAAACAGATAAAAAAAGACCTGGATTATTATGCTGCACGTGTACCCAACGAAGGCACACCTGCCATGACCCAGGCCATCTTTACTTTACTCTATGCAAGAATCGGCGATAGAGAAAGAGCCACACATTTTTTTAAAGATGCTTATCTGCCTAACCTGCTTCCGCCTTTTAATGTACTGGCCGAAACAAAGGGTGGCACCAACCCTTATTTTGCTACGGGTGCCGGCGGTATTTTACAATCTATCATCAATGGTTTCGGCGGGTTGGAAATAACATCAGCAGGAATTACACAAATAAAATCTTCTTTACCCCTGCAATGGAAAAGCTTAACCTTAAAGGGAATTGGAACGGCAAGAAAAACCTACACTATAAAATAAATTTTTTATTTATTAATAAATATAAGCCGTCATATAAATGACGGCTTTAAATTTTCTACAGCAGAAGATGTAAAATCTTATTTGTAAAATTATGAAGTGGTTTTTTGGGCGTGCCCCTGCGGGTCGGGCTTTCCGCTTCAATCTTTTTTTCGTTCCTCAAAAAAGGATTTCCGCTTCAATCCCTCACGCAAAATGCATACTGTTTTTTACCGAAAATTTTTTACCAAAAAGTGGTTTACAAATTATCATTTCATTTTATAATAAGGCAATAAGGTTTACCCAATTATGATATTTGTTTTTTCTACTAAGGAGGTATTTGAATGTTTAGGATTAAGTATTTAGTTCGCAAACGAAGGCTGGCTATGGCCTTGAATAAAAAGTGCTAGAAATTTTCAACATTAGCCGTTAAGAAATCAAGGCTGTTTGAGCCGGTATAGCCTATAAATTATTGAACTCTTGCGGCGAGTTCCTTGATTTTAGGCTAATGTTGAAAATTTCAGCCTTTTTATTCGAAGCCTTGATTTTTTTTGTTACTTTTTTTTATCAAGAAAAAAAAGTAAATAGAGACTAACACAATCGTAAAAGAGTTGCGAATTAAATACTTAAACTTATAAATGTTTAATATTAATTTTTAGCAGTTATTTTAAAATGGAATTTTGATTTATCAGATAAACCGAAGTGCACCAATCCAATTGATCAGGATTATTGAAAAGAAAACTTTGAATCGGAAAAACTAATATCACCCCTTCCTTTTTGATACTCCCTTTTTAATAATTTATATTAATTTCGTCCGTTAGGGATTTAAAGCCTGAAAGCCCGCCTGAACGAAACGGCAGGGCTGATATTAATATTGAAAATAACCAACGGAGCATTTTTCGGAAGGGGTGATATTAGTTGGATAGAGAGTTTGTCAACTTAATGACAGCGCTCACCGGGATTTAAAGCCTTGACTAATATCCTTTTCAAAAATCCCACATCAAAAAATAACCCTAAACAATTTATACTCAACAAAATAATCTTTACTTATTCATCCCCATCCTATTAATAAAACATTTACCATACCCCCGTTTTGCAAACGATTGCAGGATGTGAAGGCCAAAAAAATCAGGAATATTCAATACAGGTATTAAAAAAATAAGGTACATTGCGTTTAACATTACATGAAACAAGCTGCTGCCATATTCTTACTAACAATATTTTCGTTCAATATTTTTGGATACCGGATAGTGTATAATTACCTGGCCGGTAAAGCAGATACCAGGCTGGAGCTGGCCCTGGATAAAGAAGCTTATGACGATGCCGATTTGATCAGCATCAAGCAGCCCACCAATCTTCCTTACTACAGCAATTCAAAATCGTTTGAGCGTTTAGATGGTGAGGTAAATATAAACGGCACCATTTATAAATATGTAAAGTGCCGTGTTTACAACGACTCACTGGAAATGCTCTGCATACCCCACGTATCTAAAATGAAAATACAAAATGCCAAAGACGAATTTTCTAAATTGGTAAATGATTTTCAGCAGGGAGGCAATAAAAAGAAAACAGATTCCCAGCAAAAACACGGTAAAATTATTGTGGCCGAGTTTGAAGAATTGCAAAACGAAAATACTGTTAACATTGCAGCACTAACTGCAGCAAAATTATTTTTTTACAACACTCCAATAATGCCACCGGCATTTTTTAAGCCTGCAGAGCGGCCGCCGGATTTTTCTCCCACCCATTTTTTATCTTAATTTAAAGGGCCATGCTTTAATGTAGCCTGCTGTTTACATTTCTAAATCTATTTATGAAATTTTTATTTTCCTCAATAGCATTATTGCTGTTGATAACGGGCTGTAGCAATAAGCCGGTACCAAAAACTTATTTTACCAATGCATTTTCTTACAGTAAAACTGTAAAAGAATTAAACGAAGTGGTAAAACATGTAGGCTTTCCGCCCATTGTGGCCAGCCGCAATTATGCATATGCCAATATAGCCGCATATGAATGTATAGCTGCAGGTTATCCAAAGGAGTACACATCACTGGCCGGGAAAATAAATGGATTAAGCAAGATGCCTGCTGTGGATAAAAAACAAAACATAGATTACGAGTTTGCATCACTGCTGGCATTTTGCAAAGTAGGGGAGGCCGTAACTTTTCCTGAAGGGAGCATGCAGGAATATGTAGACAGCATTAAAACCCTGGCCGAAGATGAGGGTATGCCTTCCCAAATGTTTGACAACTCTGTAGCTTTTGCAGATACCATTGGCAAAGCAATTTTAGCCTGGAGTAAAAAGGATAATTATGCACAAACAAGAAGCGCATCCCGTTATACCGTTTTAGATTCGCCCGGCCGCTGGGTACCAACACCGCCAGCATATGCAACGGCTGTAGAGCCACACTGGCGGGAAATACGCACCATCGGCATGGATAGTGCTACGCAGTTTATTCCGCCGCCACCCATACCTTTTAATATTAAAGATAAAAACAGCGCTTATTATAAACAGGTAATGGCCGTAAAAAATGCTACCGACAGTTTAACGGATGAACAAAAACATATTGCAGAATTTTGGGATGATCTTGGGGGAAAATTAAATGTAACTGGTCACGTAATGTTTGTTACCAAAAAGTTTTCGCCACCAGGCCACTGGATGAATATTGTAGGTATTGCTTCGCAAAAAGCAAAAGCAGATTTTAGAAAAACGGTAGCAGCATACACCCTTACATCTATCTGTATGTTTGATGCTTTTATACAATGCTGGGACGAAAAATTTCGCAGCAATATGGTGCGGCCCGAAACGGTGATTAATAAATATATTGACCAGGACTGGCGCCCCTACCTGCAAACTCCACCATTTCCGGAATACACCTGTGGCCACAGCACCGTATCATCTGCAGCGGCAGAGGCATTAACCAAAATGTATGGCGATAATTTTTCTTATACTGACAGCAGCGAGCTGGAGTTTGGTATTCCCAACCGTTCTTTTACATCTTTTCGCCAGGCGGCAGATGAAAATAACTGGGCAAGATTTTATGGCGGTATTCATTTTCATCCCACATGTATGGTAAGTAAAGAGTATGGAGTTAAAATAGGAACGTTTATTATAAACAAATTAAAACTGGAAAAATAAAATTACTCCTGTAATAAAAAAATCATCAAAATTAAAGTTTATGAAAAAGATATTTCAATCTGTAATTTGTTGTTGCTTCATATTGCAGGCAGCAAATGCCCAAACCGATATTGACGGCCTGATGATGCAGAAAAACTTTTTTTGTATTGGGCCTACTATTGGCTATAGCAGCTGGAAAAATTATTGGGAAGGAACTAATAAAAGAAACAATGCCAACCTGGGTACAGTAAGTACCACTACTGCAATGGTAATGGGTAACTACGGCGTAACCCATAAACTAAATCTGCTCTTTGGTTTGCCTTATATTAAAACAAAAGCTAGTGCCGGACAGCTTGCAGGCCAAAAAGGTTTGCAGGATTTATCCCTATTTGTAAAATGGGTGGCCAAAGAAAAACATATTGGCAATGGACATTTAAAGGCAATTGTAATTGGAGGTTTGTCCACACCGGTTTCAAACTATACAGCAGATTTATTGCCTTTATCCATTGGTTTAAAAAGTAAAACTGCCATGCTAAGGTTAATGGCAGATTATGAAATAGGTAACTGGTTTGCAACGGCATCCGGTACTTATAATTTTAGAAACAACGTAACCCTGGACAGAAATACTTACTACACTACTCATATACATTATACAGATGAAGTGAAGATGCCGGATGCCACTTATTTTAATATAAGGGCCGGTTACCGTAGCAGTACATGGATAGTAGAAGCCATTGCGGATAAATGGACAACCCTTGGTGGCTTTGATATTACTAAAAATAATATGCCTTTTATCAGTAATAAAATGAACGCCACAAAACTGGGTGTACATATAAAATATGATACCGATTTTGTAAACGGCCTTTCTTTTATTGCAGATGCCAGTACCACTGTTGCAGGCAGAAATGTGGGGCAAAGCACCGGTTTTAGCGGAGGTGTTTTTTATATCCTGGATTTTAGTAAAAAACAAAAAGAAGAAACTAAAAAATAAAAATCACGCTGCTCAATGCCCCGTGCATATGCAGTTAAAAATGATAACAATGAAAAAAATAATTTTATACATGTTTTTTGCTTCAACAGCAATGGTAGTTTTTAATTCCTGCTCAAAAGAAATAGAAGAAGCTAATCTTTCTTATCCTTCTATTAACCCTGTAAAGGCCGATGCCAATGCAGGTACATGGAAACCCATATTACTATCTTCCGCAGCAGAGTTTACCTGTGCAGTACCTGGAGCCACTACATCTCCGGATTATGTGCTGCAATTAAATGAAATGAAAAGTTTTCAAAATCAAATTAATGCGCAGGAAAGAGAGCTTGTAAACTACTGGGGTGCAGGTGCGGTATTACGCTGGAATGAAATTATGAGAGAGCTGGTGGCAAAACATAATGTGCCACCGCAGCAAAATGCAGATGGCACTTATCCAATTCCCAGTGCTGCAAACCCGTTGGCTTATCCAACATTTCCGTTTGCAAATCCGCCGTATGCGGCAAGAGCTTATGCCTATTTAAGCGCTGCACAATACGATGCCTGTGTGGCAGGTTACTATTATAAATCTTTGTACAACCGCACTGCGCCTTTTAATGTAGATGCAAACATTCAAACGCTTTTGCCAAAATCTACATTGCCTTCTTATCCAAGCGAAGATGCAGTAGTAATGGGTGCATCTGTAGAACTGCTGAAATTATTATTTCCCGGCGACCAGGATTATATTAATCAAAAAGCAGAAGAACATAAAAGAGCAAGATTAATTGCAGGTGCAAATGTGCGCAGCGATCTGGATGCAGGCGAAGCATTGGGTAAATTGGTAGCTGCAAAATTTATTGCAAGAGCAAGAGGCGACAGAGCAGGTGCAGCAGTAGGCAATGCAACCGTGTGGGCACAGCAGGAAGCAGATTGTGTGGCAAGGGGCGAGGTTCCGTGGATAAGCCAGGAGTTGCCAAAGCGGCCGGGCATGCTGGTTTTATTTGGCAGGGTAAAAACATTCTTGTTCGATTCATTAACACTCGTAACCGTGGTTCGTCCGCCTGCACCACCATCTACTTCGTCTGCACAATTTAAAACGGAGCTGGCAGAAGTATATGAATACAGTAAAAATTTATCAGGAGAACAATTGCGTATTGCACATTTTTGGGCAGATGGTATTAATACCTACACACCACCGGGCCACTGGAACTATATTGCGGCCAACGACTTTGTAAAACAAAATTTTAGTGAGGCAAGATGGGCAAGAAATATGGCATTGCTAAACATGAGTTTAATGGATGCTGCTGTGGCCTGCTGGGATGCAAAATATACCTACTTCAGTCCCCGTCCATCGCAAATGGATAACCGGATAAAAACAGTAACAGGCTTACCCAACTTTCCTTCGTACACCAGTGGCCACAGTACATTTAGCGGTGCTGCTGCTACAGTATTGGGCTATATTGTTCCGGCAAGGGCACAGGCATATAACGATATGGCTAAAGAAGCCTCCAGCTCCCGTTTGTATGGTGCTATACATTACCGCAGCGATTGTGAAAAGGGTTTGGAAACAGGAGTAAAAATTGGAAACTACGCCATAAGCAGGGGACATATTGATGGAGCCGAATAATTTAATGGAAGAAATAGAGCCGTTACGGTCAGACGGTCTCCGTCTGTACCGGTAAAAAAGAACTGCCGTTATTTAAAATATTTTTTTTTCTCCCGCAAGCTTTTTAAAAATAGTTTTGCCGCAGATTCTCAGATTATATCTGAGAATCTGCGGCATTTATTTTAATTAAATTTTTTGAGCTACGGTCGGATGGTCTCCGTTCGCAACGGTAAAAGAAAAGAGATGTTGTTATTTAAAATATTTTTTTTCTCTTTTTCTCTTTGTTCTCTTAGAAGCTGTCTAAAAATAGAATTTTCATTCACTATGTAACCCTTAAGTAAGCCGTTCGTGGGACACGAACGGCGGCGACCCGCCGTGGGGGGGGGGGGGGGGGCCCCCCCGCGG
>JAYVGA010000262.1:0-8981 GCA_043772635.1 Chitinophagaceae bacterium | reverse complement strand
TGGCGGGTGTCCCCACCCGCCACCTGGAATCCGTCTATAATCATTTCTCTTGTTTTAATAATTCGTAATCTTCTTTGGTATCAATATCTGTTATTCCTTCTGCAAATCTAACTGTGGCTACTTTATCCGGGTTAGCTGCAATTAATTTTCTTGCACCCGTATCGCCTTTTAATTCCATCAATGCAGCAAAAAAACTTCTGTTAAATAATGCAGGTGTTCCTGTTTTATCTCCATAACTGCTGACCACAACAGGCATTTTTGTTTCATTTTTTTTATCCACTAAACTTAACAATAATGAACTGCTCACATAGGGCTGATCGCAAACCATAAAAATAATACTATCTGGCCTGAGTATGGTATTTGTTATGGTTTCCAATCCGCAACGTATAGAAGAAGCCATGCCTTCCTGCCAGCCGGTATTTTCAACAATGCTCACCGGTTTGTCTTTTAATTCTTTTCTCAACAATTCACTATTTGCACCCAGCACTACAAAAACAGACTGGCAACCGGTTTCCAATGCTTCATCTACTGTGTGCCTTAATAAATTTTTTCCTTTGTAAGATAACAATTGTTTGGGGCTTCCCAGCCTTGCAGATGTGCCTGCAGCAAGAATGATGATGGCGATATTTGAAATCTTAATGTTCATTAAGAATTTTTATTTTGTTCTATAGGCGTATCCAGCCTGGCATGAATAAAATCATTACTGTTGCGAAGCGATGTTCCTTTTTTACCGGCAAATACTGCTTTTATTTCTGCAATAATACTTAATGCAATTTCTTCTGCTGTTTCTGCACCAATTTCTAAACCCACCGGGGCATAAATAGAACGTAATTGCTTTTCTGATAATATCATTCCGGCATCTTTTAATTCATCCAGCATGCGGTTTATTTTTTTCTTTGGGCCTAAAACACCGATATAAGAAACATCATGTTGCAGCAATGCTTTCAACATGGCTAAATCATAATTGTAATTATGCGTCATCAAAACAAAAACTGTATGGTCATCAATAAAAATCTGTTCAAGCACATTCTCCGGTTTGCTCACCAGCACCTGGCAGGCACTTACAAAGCGTTCTGGTTTGGCATGCGTATTTCGTCCATCTACAACTCTTGCTTCCCAGCCAATGGCATCTGCAATATTTACCAACGGAACAGCATCATTGCCTGCACCAACTATTACTAACGAAACAGGAGGTTGTAAAAATTCTATGAATGCAGTAACAGTAATATTTTCTGCATCATAATTTTTAAATAATGAAGCCTGCGATTGCATAACGGTAAACACATCTTTCATTACTGCTTCTTTAATACCGGCAACAGGAATATCGCCGGTAATGGTATTGTCTTCTTCCAGCAACAAACAGGTGCCCACCTGTGGTTTATTTTTTTCTGCTGTAGAAAATAATGTAACCAAAACAGATTTTTGCCTTTTGGTAATTACTTTCTGTAACAATTTTAACGGGTTAATTTCTGCGTTTATATCAATTGGTTCAAACAGCACCTGGATGATGCCGGCACAACCCAGTTGTACACCGACAGAAACATCATCTTCATCAGAAGTATCGTAAGTAACCAGTTTTGAATGCTGCTGTGCAATTACCAGCATGGCTTTACGCAATGCATCACCTTCCAGGCATCCGCCGCTGATGGCTCCGGTTAATTGTCCTTCATCATTAATCAACATGCGGGCACCAGGCCGGCGGTACGACGAACCATCCAAATGAACAACGGCAGCAAGGGCTGTTTTTTTGTGCTGTTTTTTTGCAAGTTCAAAAGATTTTATAATATCGGTAATTTCTTTCATCTTTAAAAGGAGTGGACAGTCAGGTAATTAAGTATTATCATACTGCTGTAAAATGATTTTATCCAGGTAGGTTTAATTAATACACAATATAAGAAAATTGGCGTGTTAAATAGCCGCTTATTAAAATAACTTAACCGGTAAAAAACTAAGTTATGCCATAGCTGTCTCCTGGTTAAATTTATAAAAAGCCAGCGCTTTAAAATCATGTTCAAAAACATTTATTTAAATGATATTTTCTCACTTTAAAAAACCTGCAGAGAAGTTTTTTTAAAGTGTATAATATTTAAATAGTCATTTAATATTTTCCCTTTCTGCATTTATATTTTTGTAACTTTCATTATAATTTAAAAACTTTTGTTATGGCCATTTACAATTTATCTATTAATGGAAAAATGTACAAGGTTGATGCCGACCCGAAGATGCCCCTGCTCTGGGCTATACGGGAACTGGCCAATCTTACAGGCACCAAGTACGGCTGCGGCATTGCTCAATGCGGGGCCTGTACGGTTCACCTTAATGGTAACCCGGTAAGGTCCTGCTCGGTGCCGGTTGCTGCAGCGGCTGCGCAAAAAATTACTACGGTAGAAGGGTTGTCGGAAAATAATAGCCACCCTGTGCAGCAGGCATGGATAGCAGAGCAGGTGCCCCAATGCGGTTATTGCCAGGGCGGGCAAATGATGGCTGCTGCTGCTTTGCTTAAACGTAATCCAAATCCTTCCGATCAGGATATAGATGCAGCAATGCAGGGAAATATTTGCCGTTGTGGTACTTATCCCCGCATACGCAAAGCAATAAAAACTGCTGCAAAAATGATGGTAAAACCTTCTTCAAATTAAAATTAAATTATCATGAAATCCATTGATAAAAATTTATCACGCAGAAATTTTATCAGGCTCACAAGTCTTACAGGTGCAGCTTTAACCATAGGTTATGCCACCCCTGGTTGGGCAGAAAAAACCGGCAAACTTCTTACTGCACAAACTGCAGATGGAATGGGAATTGAATTAACCTCGTGGATATCTATTGACAAAGCAGGTAAAATAACTATTCTTAATCACCGCTCAGAAATGGGGCAGGGTTCTTTTCAGGCCGTGCCGCAAATTATTGCAGAAGAACTGGAAGTAAATCTTGACCAGGTGAATATCATTTTTGCACCGGGCCATCAGAGCAAGTATGGCAGCCAGATTACGGGCGGCAGTTCTACTGTAAGAGGTTCTTATCAACGGTTGCTGCGCACTGGCGCCGCCGCAAGAGAAATGCTGATAGAAGCCGCTGCTAAAAAATGGAGCGTTGATAAAAAAGAATGCTATGCCCAGGAAGGATTTGTTATTCATCGCACAACTGGTAAAAAAATTGGTTATGGAGATTTGGTAGAAGATGCTTCTAAAATAACGCCTCCCAAAAATATACGGTTAAAAGACAGGGCTGATTATACAAAGATTGGTAAGCCATTGGCCAGGCAGGATAATGCGGATAAATTAAATGGCAAAGCCATATTTGGACAGGATAAAAAAATACCGGGTATGTTGTATGCACAGGTAGAACGCAATCCCCGTTTTCATGGCAAAGTAAAAAGTTTTGATGATGTTGCGGCTAAAAATGTGCCCGGCGTAAAACATGTGTTTAAAATAGGGATGCCTGTTTTTGCAGACCAGCGTGAGGGTGTAGCCGTGGTAGCCGATTCTTTATGGGCCGCCATGCAGGGCCGCAAAGCATTAAAGATAGAATGGGATGATACGGGTTTTGAGCATGTAAACACGGAGCAGTTATATGCCCGTATGAAAGAAGATTTAAAAAAAACCGGGCTATCGCAAAGAACCGGTGGAAATGCAGAAGCGGCTTTTATGAAGGCGGATAAAAAGGTGGAAGCGGTATATGAAACGCCCTATGAATCGCACAGTTGTATGGAACCTCTTTGCTGCACTGCACATTTTCAGGATGATACATGTGAAGTGTGGGGACCCATACAGGCACCAGACTGGATACAAAGTGATTTAAGCAAGTTGCTGAAAATGCCTGCAGAAAAAATTACCGTGAACATGACTTTTTTGGGCGGTGGTTTTGGCCGCAAAGCATTTACAGATTACACAGCAGAGGCTGCATTAATTTCTAAAGAAATAAAAGCGCCGGTGCAGGTAGTATGGACGCGTGAGGATGATATGACCCAGGGCCCCTTTAGACCGGGAGCTGTTTATGAGTGTAAAGGAGGATTGAGTAAAGACGGAAATATTATGAGTTTTGCTGCAAAGATGGCGGCACAAAATATGAATCATCAATGGAGTCCTAACCCGGATAAGTTTGCTTATAACGACAGCACTACTGAAGGTTTTCCGGAACATTATTTTCAATCTATACTGCATTACAGTTTTGCCGACATTCCTACAGAATCGCCTATACCGGTAATGTGGTGGCGTTCTGTTTATTCTTCTACCAATGGTTTTGCTTATGAAAGTTTTATAGATGAAATGGCGCATGCTGCAGAAAAAGATCCGCTGGAGTTTAGAAAAAATCATTTGGGAAGTGAACGTTATATGTCCGTACTGGAGATGCTGGAAGAAAAAACCAACTGGAAAACAAAAGGCAAAAATGATGGTTGGGGTATTGCTATTACCGAATGTTTTAAAAGTATTACCGGCGAAGCTGTAAAAGTTTCTAAGAACAAAGAAGGCAAATTAAAAATTGATAAAGTTATTGCTGTGATGGATTGCGGCTGGTATGTAAACCCGGATATTATAAAAGCCCAGGTAGAAGGCAGTATCATAATGGCGCTGGGTGCGGCAGTTACGCATGAAACGCATTTTATGGATGGCAAAGCAGTGGAAACTAATTTTCATCAATACAGGATGCCACGCATTAATGATATTGGCGAAATAGAAGTGCATATTATAGAAAATGATGAAAAGCCCGGCGGTGTTGGCGAACCGGGTTTGCCTCCTTTTGCACCCGCATTGTGCAACGCCATTTTTAATTTAACCGGAAAGCGTATCAGGAAACTGCCGTTTAATATAGGGGAAATTTAATACTATAACGTTAAATGTGAGTGCATGAAAAATTGAAAGAAGCGGGTGAATTTGCCAGTTGCAAATTGCCTATTGCATATTGCAAATTGATATTTCATTCATTTGCTCACAAACACAATAGTCTTATTTTCTTTCTGCTTTTACCTGGGCGGGTTTAATTGCAGCATATTTATTTCCCCAACTGCTGCGCACATAATTTAAAATATCAGCAATCTCTTCATCGGTTAAATAGGCCTGGGCAGGCATATCGGTATTATATTTTTTTTCGTTTACGGTAATTTCACCGCTTTGCCCCTCTAAAATAATTTTTATATTCTTTTTTGCATCTTTTAAATAACTGGTTTTTGCCAGTGGGGGATAGAGCCCTTCTACTCCTTCTCCTTTTTCCATATGGCAGTTTTGGCAATACAGGCTATACAGCTCTTTTCCCTTATTATTATCCTGTAATGGTTTTTGTGTAAATGAAAAAATAAATAAGCTGATACAGGATACAAAACCGGTAAGCAGGGTTGTTTTTAACATGGAAGTTTTTTTATTTTACAATTGTGTGTGCTAAAATACGAAACTATCAATAATATGAGGATAGGTTTTTTGTTAAGGAGTGAATTTAAAATTGTGCAAAGCTTACCAACCTTTTAACCAATGTAAGGCATTACTAATCTTTTTGTAAGGTTGGCAACCCTTTTTTAAATCCTTGTTAATAACGGTTTAAAAAATATGTTTTAATAAGGTGCTGAAAACATACGCCTCCAGATGCAGGAAAATTTCTTTTATTGCACATAATTTTAGAAACAAGCCATCAGAGGAGGAACAAGTTTTTTTTAATAAAATAGTACCCGAGTGAGATGGCATTAAAATTTCAGTGAAGATTTTTTTGAAGAGCGGAGGCGGTTGACGTTTCTTTAGCATATATTAAGATGTCCTTGTTCGGCTTTGCCGTAACAGTAAAAGAAATAATGCGGGTGTACTGTACCTACGTTTATTTTATTATTCTTAAAATCTTATTTACTTATCCGCAGATAATATTTTTTAGCAGCTATTGCTACAGGTAATCCAATACAAACAAAAAGAATTGCAACCGCAATGGCCACTTTTTTTAAATTAAAAACACCGGGTTTAATCTCACTAAGGGGAATAATAATTTGAGTAGTAACGGCCCAGGCAATTAATGCTATAAAAAAACTGTTGAGTAAAACACTGCGATGCAAAAATTTTAATTTAGGATAAAGCAAAAAGAAAACAAGGGTGCAGGCAAATGCAATAATAAAATGAAATAACAAACCTATTACCATCGTACCATATCCACCTGCAAAAGCATCTTTACCAAGCAAACCACTGGCAACATATTTTAGTATAATATCCGGGGTAGTGCCATTGGTGGCATAAGCCTGAATACAGGCAGCAGTAATATCAAGGCTGCCCGCCAGTAAAGTAGTTTTAAAAATTTGTTTCCACATAGCCATTGAAGTTTTTTATTGGCCCTGGCATATTCAGCAACAGGAACAATTGTTTAAAGTAAAAAAACTTCAATACTATACATGAATTTCCTTTACCAATGATATAAGGTTTTGTAATGATTTTTGAAGCATGGATTCCATTTTCTTTTGGCGTGATGACCCGAACCGGAATTTATCAATCCAGCTTACAGGTTTAAAAATATCTATAGTAAGTTCAGTCTTTTTATCCTCTTTTTTTACAAGAGTAAAGTAAATAATCTGGCTGTCCTTTTCATTTGATTCACTGAATTCAATTCTATTGTCTGTATAAATATAGCTGCTCGAATAATTGATAACTTCACCGGTATCCATTGTCCACTTGCTCCGCATGCCTACACGTGGCAGAAAATGATTCAGTTCTTCAATTTTTTTTACCCCTTCCCACCAGCGGTGGCGATACTCAAAAGCACCAGTTGCATGAAATAAAGTAATGATGCCGGTTTCATATTCCCTGGTGGCAGTATATATTTTCTTTTTTTTGGAAAGATTTAATTGTGGCAAAGGTTCAGGAATAATTTCTTTTTTTAACTGGCTCAATTGAGTATAGTGAAAAGAGATATCTCCTGTTTCTGTTTGTTTTATACTTTTATTCCAGTTCATCCAAACTGCAAAATCTGCAGGAGGGTTATCATTCACAAGTTCATTTGTAACCAACCAGTATTCATGTTGCTCTATGTCGTTCTTCAAAAGCTGGTGAGCAACAATAACATCTTTACCAATGAGTTTACTAAAGTTTTTTACATTGTAACTGGTAAACTCGCCGTAATGAGTGATTACTTTTAAAGAAAGCCCGGCTGCAGATGTACAGGCTTTGCATTGGCAATAACGTCTTTGGTCGTAGGCGATAAGATTTTGGTGAAACCTACAAAACATCTTTTCTACCTGCTTATACAATTCGTTAAGTTGCGGGGCTTCGCCAAATTTGTAAAAAAGAATTGCATCGCCTTCTATTTCGGATACTTCAAGCCCTATCTGATTTGCATTAATAAGCAACTCAAGCAATTCCTGTATTATCAGGCGGCTGTGGTTAATTTCTGTTTCTGCAACAAACCGGGTAAAACCACTGATATCAGGTATAAAAAGCAGTCCCTTGTTTTCCATTTCATATTAAAGTTATAAAACTATAAGATAGCATGTAATCATATTAATTACTCTAGCACTTTGCATTACACACCAAATTATTTCTAACAATCATTATCATGCTTATCTATTACCCGTCAGTTATTTTAGCTTCAGGATTGTTAGAGGTTTACCGCTCACATATTTCTTTTAGTTTAGCCAGGGCTTTTGGCCATCCATCATTAAACATCTGTGCCCATTCAGGGTTAATAGTAAGTTCAACCTGAAGTTCTGTTTTACCATTTTTTCCTGTAAATGTGTACCGCTCTGCAGTACCAATCCAACGCTTGGCCACATCACTTTCCCGGTCTTCAATACCACCGGGGTTAAGCACAGCAATATGTTTTGCAAAACTGTAATCATATGGTTTGTGTTCAGCAAGGGTTGCCAGTGTTCCGCTGCCATCTTCCGAAATAAAACGAAGATGCCCACTTTCTTTCCATTCGCCTTCAAAAAAGGAGCCTGGCCAGGCAGCATCTACCCATTCTTTATAAGTAACAGGGTGTAACATAGTTTCCCATACTTTTTGTTTTGCTGCCGCTATGTTGGTTTTAAAAAATAACTGTATCATTTTATAATTTTTTAAATGAAGAAATATTTATTAACCGGGAAATTTACTTAGATCCATATATAAAACCTCCCAAAGGTGCCCGTCCGGATCTTCAAAACTCCGTTGCTGCATAAAGCCATAATCTTTAGGTGCTGAAGATTCTGTACCACCAGCATTCAGTGCCTTTTCAATCATGGCATTTACTTCTTCATTACTATCTACCGATAAAGAATTAATAACGGATGCAGTTTTCTTTGTGTTGCCAATTTCTTTTTTAGTAAACTGGCTGAATTTTTCTGGTGTCAGCAGCATTACATATATCTCTTCTGTAAGCACCATACAGGCTGCTGTTTCATCTGTAAATTGCGGGTTGTTTGTAAACCCTACCGCTGTGTAAAACGTCATAGCCTTTTGCAAATCTGCTACCGGCAGGTTGATAAAAATTTTCTTTGCCATAATTGTAAGTTTTAAATTTTTTTGTAGTAGATAAATTGACAACACAAAGATGCAAATACTAAATGATTTTGATGGGTGGCAGATATGACAGTTTTATGGGTGGATTGTGACAGGAAGGTTTATTACTTTTATTTAATGAATAAAGTATCTGTTGTGTGGTAATACTAAATTAAGAGAGAAGTGAGTTACTGCTCCTTATTTAAGTATTACAGAAGTAAGCATCTCTACTTGATATTTCCGGACTCTCCTTTCTTTCTGTTGCGTTATTCTTGTTTTTCTTTTTGGATAAGGATGGTAATACTAACAACACTTTCAACCAGGCTGTTTCATTAATTACATTGATATTATTTTTTGTATTGGCCGATAATTTTTTATTAACTAACCTGGTAGCTTAATCTCAGTTTTGTCTAAAATAAAACCTTAGAAGCTGTCTAAAAATAAAATTTTCATTCATCATGTAAGCCGTTCGTGGGACACGAACGGCGGCGATCCACCGTGGCTCCGATAACTATCGGAGCTACTTTTAGCCCAATAAGA
>JAYVGA010000261.1:0-3795 GCA_043772635.1 Chitinophagaceae bacterium | reverse complement strand
TTCCTGCAACAGATGAAAGAGATGAAATTGTAACTTTTATAAGAGAAAGTGGGAGAGGGATAATAAAAAGATTTACTAAAGGAAGTGGGGATGATGAGTAGCCCCTGTCCCCTAAAGGGGAATTAAGGAAGCTACAACATGAGTTAATTGAGAGAGGATTTAAATTAAACCACTCTGACTTTTTTGGGACAATCATTTGCTCTTTATTAGGCTTCATTGGCGTCGTCCCCATGCATCGGGATACTGTATACCATTACTGAACTTTTATATAAGCGCATATAAACTTTAATATTTGTTAGCTTTTAATAAAAATAAAAGTTTCTAAAAATTTGAACTCCCCCTTCGAGTTCTCCCGATTTAATCGGGAGGTTGGGATGAGGTAATATGCAAATCACATTAAATAACGTAGGCAAAAGATTTAACCGGGAGTGGATCTTCCGCCACTTCAACTTTGAATTTTCTACAACAGGTTCTTATGCCATTACCGGTGCCAATGGCTCCGGTAAATCTACCTTACTGCAGGTAATTGCTGGTGCTACCACCCACAGCGAAGGGAAACTTTTATATGAAAAAAAAGAAGGAATATTTGTAGCAGAACCCTATCTGCATATTGCTATTGCTGCACCCTATCTTGAATTGATTGAAGAATTTACTGCTACAGAGTTATTGTATTTTCATGCAGGGTTTAAAAATATTACTGCCCCCATACCACAAATACTGCAATCGGTAAACCTTGATAAAGCAGCCGCTAAACAGATACGCTATTTTAGCAGCGGTATGAAACAAAGGCTTAAACTGGCGCAGGCATTTTTTTCTTCTTCCGATATTTTATTACTGGATGAACCCACAACCAATTTAGACAGCGAGGGCGTAAGCCTTTATAAGAATCTTGTAAAAAATTATGCCGGCAACCGCCTGCTTATTATAAGCAGTAATGTGCCGCAGGAATATGAGTTTTGTGAACAGGTGGTGAGGATGGAGGATTTTAAATAGTGCCCACTTCCTTATGTAAAAAATTTAATTTTAAAATTATTGTTTTATAATTTCTTTTACGGGTACATCCATTGTTTCTTCTTTTTTTAAAACAAAATTTAAGGCTGTTGCAATATCTCCCTCTTCTGTAGGTTTTATGGTAAAATTTATTTCTAAAGGCGTTACACTCAAGCCTAATTTATTAAGCTGCGTAGTATCCATCCGTGCGGTATAATCTCCCGCTTTTAATCCCAGGAACTGAATGTATCCATCAGCCTCGGAGAGGGTTTCTGTAATTTGGCTTGTACTGTTTTGTTTGTAAAACTTTACAAGAATTCTTCCAATACCATTAAGCGCATTGTTTGTATTTAAATACAGCATCCCGTTTACTTCTCCCACTGCAATAACAGGCACATCTATTCTTTTAAACTGGTTAGGATCAATCAATACTTTATAAATATGATTTGTAAACCTCCAGGAAATATTGTCTAAATCCCTGTCGTTAAATTGCAGGTTGTAACTGGTAAATGCATAGAGACCCGGAATTCTTATAATAGAATCTTTATCATTAAAAATTACATTACTGCTCATCACTTTTACAGAGGTAAGTTTTACCATATGTTCTCCTTTATCAAAAATTCCGTTTTCGTTTAAATCAAGAAAAGGGTAAAGTGAGATGCCTCCTTTGCTCACAGAAGAATGCTGGGTGGCATGAACATATTTACGCCCACTGCCAAACGCAAGACTGCCCTGGGCATTTTGTGAAGTAGTAATGTTGTGTTTATTAATAAAAGAAGAAATATTGGTTCTTATAAATTGTAAATCATATTTTAAGTTTACCTCTGCGGTATAGTTTTTAAATAAAATATTTTTTTGCCACGATAAAGAAAAAAACCCTTTTTTTATTCTCTTTTCCACTTCGCCACCATATATCATTATATTTTTTTGCTCCAGGTTAAATACTGCAGAGGGGCGTAGGTTTAACCCGTTTTTTAGCCGCAAAGAAAAGGCTAATGTAGATCTTGCAAAAGTTGTATACGCCGTTTTTTGAGGAGCCCAGTTTAATTCTGTAGATGAGCTAATACTATACTGTTTATAATAACCAGAAAAAATAAAGGATGCTTTATTGTAATTATAATTTGTATAAATAAATTTTGAATAATCTACTGTAGCATACAGGCCCACCATTTTGTATTTTAACGGTATAGAAAATTTTGCATTCAATTCTTTTAAGGCGTTATAAGGTGTGGCCATTTGCCCTTCTTTAAACCTGGTATAATCAATTTGTAAAAATGCATTTTTTCTTAAATAATAATTTACCAGGGCACGTGCTTTTACCCCATATGCATATTCAAAATTTAAAACCATTTTGCTAAAAGGCTGCACGGTAATTTTTGTAAAAGGGATAGAGGGAGCGCCGGTTATAGATGACAGGTATTCCAATCCTCCTCCAAGTGTTACAACTGGTGTTACACCATAATTAAATTCGGCTTTGCCCATGCGGCTGCCAATGCTATCCTGTAGGATACCAGCACTTAAACCATATTCAAATTCTTTTGAGGGCATAAGTGTAAAAGCGGTATTAAGCGTACGTTCTTCTGTTCGTTCCTCGCCCGTTGGGCCATAATATTTTAATTTTAAAGTAGTATAACCATATACAATGGGAACCCTGAAAATATACTGCCCGGATGCATCTGCCTTAGTATAATCTACCAGCTCATTATTTATATACAGTTCAATTGTCCAGTTAGGTTCTGTAGTTTCATTAAGTGTATAATAACCCCTGGCCTTTCTAACTGTTGTGGGCGTATTCCTTATAACTGCACCAACAACGGGTGCATTTATATACGATATCATGCCGGGAGAAATTTTTCCTATTTGTGCCTGCTTAATAAATTTTTTATCATTGTCTATCCAGCGCCATATATAATTTAACTGCCGCCCATCAAATTTGTAGTGGTTAGAATAATTAAAAGAAAGATCTGCTTCTCCAAAAAAAAGTTCTGTTCCTATGCCCACGCTAAACCGGTTCAGGCTTTGTTTTTTCCATAGCTGTGTTGTTGTAAAAGACCAGTCGGCCATACCAAACTTAAATAAATGATAATTTCTTTTTAGTACCGTATCGGCTTTTACTTCTCCTTTTATTTTAGATAAATTGTTGTGCATTTTTTCTAAACGCAGTTCTTTAATTACCGGCAATTCAAAATTTGGTTTTAAAATACAGGTGAGCGACCGGAAGTTAAAATTTACCGTTATGCCAAAGGTTTCGGCAAACACGGCAGATTCCATATACAGCATTCCCATTTCTTTTATCAGGCCTTTTTGATTGTGGAGTATTTTATTACCTGTTTTAATTTGCTTCTGTTTATAATCTACCAGGTAAGGTTTGCTTTCGGTTTCAATATAACCTTTTACACTATCACCAGAGGCTGAAATTTCACAGTTAATTTTAAGTTTTTTAAATAACTCTTCAACGTTTATGTAGAGCAGATTTTTATCAGTATAAATTACATTTAAAGAGATATTTCCGTATGATTCTATTAAAACGCTCACCGGTATTTCATCATAAATATTAATGTCTGCATCTGCATCATCTGTTTGCGCCATTACTTTATTACCAGGTATAGCAGCTAAAAAAAATGATAATAAAACAACAATAAAATTGCAGGAGCCTGCACATAGAATGTAATGAACAAATTTACTTATGTAGTTAATTTTTTTCATCAGCTATTCCTGTTTAAAAGTAATGGTAAATGTGGCAGAATAGTTGCCTGGCCTGGTATTGCCAGGAATATGAAGGGTGCCTCCTACCCTTAATGAGGT
>JAYVGA010000260.1:0-8557 GCA_043772635.1 Chitinophagaceae bacterium | reverse complement strand
TACAAAATGAAAACCTTTATTATCTATGTAGCGGTGCAGATCAATAATTTTTGCACCTGTTTTTTCGTAGAGCTCTCTGTATTGATTGTTGTGTGCTTTTTTTGAAAAAATGATAATGGGATTTTCGTTTTTCAACAGCTCAGTAATATCCGCATTTACCCTTGGAGCTCCGCCAATATCTGCATTAGGAAAAAATAAAAATATTTTGTGTTTGGTTTTTAAAGGAAATAAATAACCCGCCAGCATACCCAGCCAAACAAAAGGCGCCATGGCTATACGCTCTAATAATAATTTTTTTTTGGCAGATGGATACGTCATGATACCGGAAAATATTTTTGCAGTAATGCAGGAAGATAATGCTGGTTAAATTCTATATGCAGTTTGCTGAATAAAAGTTGAATATCGGTGGTATCAATCAATGGACTATTTCCTTTTTCTGCAAGTAAATAGTTTCCTTTTTTACCAAAATGATTTTCTATGGCTTCAATAATATTTATCACCGGGTAATTTACAGGATTGGCAATATTAATGGTGCTGTTATAGCTTTGGTTGTTATTAATAATATAATCGCATATTTTATACATATCATCTATATCAATCAAATTGCGGCTGGCATATTGCCAAATAGTAAAATGCTGCTGCGTTTTAATGTGCTGTATAAAATAATTTAATACCGTATGCCCGTTTTGGGTAACACCTACAGGATTGCTCACTCTAAAGATGATATGAGCCGGAACATTTTTTTTTATAAGCTGCTCCATTTTTAATTTATGCAGCACATACAAGGACTGTCGCAGAGAAGGATCATAAATACTGCAGGTGCTGAAATATATTAATGTACTTCCGGGATGTTGCTCTATTACCTGCTGCAGCAGTATCTCTTCTCTTTCATAATCGGCACCGGTGGCACCGGCCGAATTGGAAACGCCTGATGCAAAAACCACGATGTTTTTATCATCAGCATACTTGCTGAAACGTTTTGCAATCATTCCGTTTCCGATTACCATAATAAAGTTTTCTCTTAAACTATTTTCTTATTCTTAATATTCATAACCAGTGCTGCCAGCAAGGCAACAAAGCCGAGGATGGTAGCCCACAATGCAATGGTATTGCCTCTTTTGTAGGATGCCGGCTCAAAAATAAATTCTATTTTATGTTTACCCGCCGGCAGGCTCATGCCACGCAATACATAGTTTACCCTTACATAATCTCTTTTGTTTCCATCTACATAAGCGTTCCATCCTTTATCGTAATATATTTCGCTAAACACTGCAAACTGAGGTGTTGCTGCATTAAATCCGTAGCGTATGGTATCATTAATATTTTCTAACAATTTAATAGAAGCTGTAGAATCAAGCTGCGGCATTCCTTTTATTTTTGGCTGGTAGCGTTTATCAATGATGGCGGTATCTTTCGGGTTAAAATTATCCAGCGCTTTCATTTCATCATCGGCATTGTTTACAAACTGTATATTTTTTACCAGCCAGCAATTGCCCATTGCGCCGGGGTTTTGCTGCGCCACTTGTGCTCCGCCCTGCGGATTTTGCACTACAAAATATTTAGTATTGAGCATATCAAATACTTTCATATTTCCTTTAGATAACTGCCGCTCTATCAAATCCTGGTAAATGGCCAGCTTAGCCGGGTTGTAACCGCCTACCGAATTGTGATGATACGAAGGTTTTGCATTATTGTAGGGATCATCATCATTATAAATGCGAAAGTTTTTATGATCGGGATCCTGTTTTATCATCCTGTCTGCATCTGTCATGGCAAACTCATCTTCTATATTTGTTTTTTCTACAAAATTATTTTCATTGAGGTAACGTTTTCCCACCGGTAATAAATCAAATACAGTGAGTGCAATAAGTGCTGCAATTACAACAGTTGCATTAATTTTATTTTTTGCAAACAAGCCCAGCATTACAATAGCGGCTGTAATAAATAAAACAGAGCGCAGTAAATCTCCGCCAAACATTCCTTTTCTATCTTCTGCCAATGCACGTACAATGGTTTGCCCAAATTCGTTGGCCTGTGCCTGCAATTGCGGGGTAGCCTGCTGGCCCTGCAGCATATTGCTGGCAAAATTTTCTTTAAGACGGCTATCATTTTTGCTGCTGTAACTAAAACTAAAATATAATAAAGCAGTTAGTGCCAGTATGCCTGCAGTAATGTAAACAGATAGTTTTAATTTTTTAAACAACCCTTCTTTTGCATCGCCGCCAAACAGAAATTTTTGCAGCACCAGGGCTGCCATAACACTTGCAGTAAGTTGCGGAATTACCAATGCCATGGTGGGGGCCCTAAACTTATTATACACAGGCAGGTAATCAAAAATAAAATAATTAAAGGCTTTAAAATTACCACCCCATGCCAGTACAATGGCAAATAAAGTAACTGCTGCAATCCACCATTTGTGCCAGCTATCTAAATAAACCAAACCTAAAATAAATAAAAAACAAATGATGGCTCCTAAATAAACCGGGCCCGATGTGTTGGGTTGAGGCCCCCAGTAAGAAGGTAGCTGGCGTGCAATCTGCGCAGCGTTATCTTCCGGAACACCCTGCTCCAACAGTGCTTTCGCTACAGCAGATTTTTCATCCAGTTCCCCACCGCTGCTTCCGCCATAAATGCCGGGCACAAGTAAAGTAAGTGTTTCATCTATACCATAGCTCCAGTTAAATGCATAATCTTTATCCAGGCCGCCTTTGGTTTTATTGCCGGTGTTGGTGCTGTCGGTTAGTTCTGAGCGCCCGCCCCGCATGGTTTCTTTTACATATTCAGCCGTGGGCATAAGTGTAATAGCCGCTGCTGCCAAACCTATAACTCCTGCCGCAATGGCCAGTGCACCACTCTTAAATAAATGCAGCGTTTCTTTTTCTTTAAAAGCTTTTATGGCATAAGCAATGGCTATAGATAGTGCAATGAGTAATGTATAAAAGACTATCTGCACATGGTTTTGCGAAATCATTAAAAATGAAAAGAGAAGCAGCAGTGCCGTACCGGTAAAGTATTTTTTTTGCAGGATGAGTAACAGCGCTCCAAGCACTGCAGGTGCATAAGCCATAGAAGCCATTTTTGTAACATGGCCCACCATTATAATTACAGGATCGTAGGTAGAATAGGCATAAGCCAGGCCGGCAAGAATACTTATCCATGGATTAATACGCAGCACAATGCATAAAAAATATAAACAGATACATGCTAAAAAGAAAAAGTTGATGGGTTGTGGTAAACCAAGGCTGATTAGTTTTTCAAAATATCCCATGCTTAGCGTGTGTGTGGCATCCATAGCTATCTGGAAAGCCGGCATGCCGCTAAAAAGGCTATTGGTCCATAAAGGATAATGACCATAAGTGGCTTTAAATTCTTCTGATTGCTGTACCATTCCCCGCCAGCCCTGCAAATCGTGCTGGTACACTACTTTTCCTTCTAAGGCTGGTTTGCAAAACACCACTGCAACAATTAAAAATATAACAACAGCAATGATATGGGGTAACCATTTTTTGAAATCTATCTTCATAAATTCTTGTTTGAATATTGTGCCGCAAATTAACGGTATTTTGGTTAAAACCCGGCAGCCCTGCTGTGAATACATTCATAGAAATAAAATTAGATAGGTAAAGGCTGATAGAAGTAATGCACATGGGGAATGCAGCGGGCAGGCTTCAATTATTTTTGGGTGACGATATTATAATCTGGTAGCTTCATAAATATCTTCAAGCGAAACCTGGATGTTCAAGGATGGAAAAGTTAATATGTCTGCACTAGATTTGTATTCCTGCAGTTCCCATTGTTTTCTTTCATTAATACGAAATGCTTCTATGTTGATGGATTCTGAATCTACAAGCAGGTATTCTTTAAGGGAAGGGATATCTCTGTACAATTTAAATTTTCCTCCCCTGTCGTATTGACGGGTAGAGGGGGATAAAATTTCTATTATGATGATGGGTTGTGTGGCCGTGTCTCCGTCTTGTGGCGAAGAAATAACATCACCACAAATAATAGAAATATCAGGATAAGTAAATAAAGAATTTTCGGGAATATTTATTCGCATATCACTGCCATAAGGCCTGCAGGATTTACCTTTTAATTGAACAGATATTGATGTTATCAGGTTAATTGAAATAATATTATGTCTTGAGCTTGCTCCTGACATGTCAAATATCTCACCTTTGTAAAATTCATGTTTTTCAACAGAATTTCTTTCCAGTTCCAGGTATTCCTCAACAGTAAATTTATTTTTGCCGTAAGCTACGGCTGGTTCACGTAGTTCATTCATAAGTACAAGTTACAAAAAAAATGAAAATATTTCAGGAGTGTTTTACCGGGGTACATTTAAAATTTTTGCAGACGGTCATCAACCTTTTAATCATGTAAAGTATTACACTATCTTTTTTAAAGATTGATAACCCTTCCATAATTTAAGAAGCATTTTGCTAAAATTAAAACTATCCCCACTCCTGTTTTTTATTAATAAGTTTGCAGCGCAGCCAAGTTGCTTTTATGATAAAAATTTCTGTTTGTATTCCTGCTTATAAAAATGCAGCTTTTCTAAAGCAAAGCCTGGATGCGCTGGTGAGCCAGACATTTAAGGATGTAGAAGTAATACTGAGCGACGACAGCCCAGATGACAGTGTGCAGCAGATAGCGGAAGCATACAAACCTTATTTACCTATCATTTACCTAAAAAATAATCCTGCAAAGGGTACACCTGCCAACTGGAACTATGCCATGAAGCAGGCCACCGGCGAGTATTTAAAACTAATGCATGATGATGACTGGTTTGCCACTGAGGATGCATTGCAACAGTATTACGATTGTATGCAGGCCAACCCTTCTGTAAATTTTTGTTTTTCTGCTTATAACAATGTGCATATTGGCAGCGGCAAAACAACCGCAATTTTTTGCAGCAGCCTTCACCGTTTTTTATTAAAACAAAACCGCTACAATCTTTTTAAAAAAAATTTTATTGGTCCGCCCAGTGCAGTGTTTCAAAGAAACAGCAAAGAAATATTATATGATGAGCGCCTTAAATGGCTGGTAGATTTTGAAGGGTATATCCGATTTTTAGGTGTGCACAATAAATTTGTATATATAAATAAGTGCCTGGTAAATATCGGCCTTAGCCAGGAGCAGGTAACCGAAAGTACCAAGCATGTAAAAGAAGTGGTAGTGCCGGAAAGCTTATATTTTTTACAGAAACATGGCGCAGTTATTTTAAAAAATATCTGGGTATATGATTATTACTGGAGAATGTGCAGAAATTTTGAAATGAAGGATAAAGAAGCCGTTTTTGCGGCGGGTTGGGAGGGAGAGGTGCCGGAAGAAATTAAAGCCATGCTGGCTTGGCAACAGCTTTTTCCCAAATGGTTGCTTAACTTAGGGATGGTTTCAAAAATGCTGATGTGGTGCAAATGGGTGGTAAGCTAATATCTTTAAACGCATATTAATAAATGTATAAATGCCCTTAAGCTGGAACGAAATAAAAACACGTGCAACCACCTTTACCAAGGAATGGGAAAACGAAGTAAGCGAAGATGCTGAGGCTAAATCATTTTGGGATGATTTTTTTAATGTGTTTGGTATAGGCCGGAGAAGAGTAGCTACTTTTGAACAGCAGGTGAAAAAACTGGATGCCAAAATCGGGTTCATTGATCTGCTCTGGAAAGGTGTCATTCTCATTGAGCATAAAAGCCGGGGCAAAGATTTAGACAAGGCTTACCAGCAGGCCAAAGATTATTTCCCGGGATTAAAGGAGAAGGAACTCCCACGCTATATTTTAGTAAGCGATTTTGAACGGTTTCGTTTGTACGATTTAGAAGAAAGCCAGGATTACGAATTTAAACTCACCGATTTTGTAAACCATGTGCACCTGTTTGGTTTTATTGCCGGTTACCAAAAAAGAACTTACAAAGAACAAGACCCTGTAAATATTGAAGCGGCCGAACTGATGGGCAAGCTGCATGATAAATTAAAAGCCATTGGCTACACCGGCCATCATTTAGAATTGTATCTGGTTCGTTTACTTTTTTGTTTGTTTGCCGATGATACCAGCATTTTTGAAAAAGGAATTCTTAGTGAATACTTAGAACTAAAGACCAATGAAGATGGCAGCGACCTTGCAGCACATATAAGCCAGTTGTTCCAGGTGCTGAATACGCAGGAGGATAAACGCTATAAAAACTTAGATGAAGCCCTGGCAGCTTTTCCTTATATAAATGGTAAGTTGTTTGAAGAACAACTGCCCATGGCACATTTTGATAGTGACATGCGCCGCATATTGTTAGATACCTGTTTACTGGATTGGGGTAAAATATCTCCGGCTATTTTTGGTTCCCTGTTTCAGAGTGTGATGGATGAAAAAGCAAGAAGAAACCTGGGAGCACATTATACCAGCGAAAAAAATATTCTTAAACTGATAAAGCCTTTGTTTTTGGATGAACTGTGGGCAGAGTTTAATAAAGTAAAAAACGATAAGGGCAAATTAAAAAAACTGCATGATAAAATAAGCAAGCTGCGTTTTTTAGACCCTGCCTGCGGCTGCGGTAATTTTTTAATTATTGCATACAGGGAATTGCGTTTGCTTGAACTGGAACTTGTAAAGGCTTTACTTAAAGGCCAGCAGGTAACCAGTGTAAACGATTATTTTTTGGTGGATGTGGACAGGTTTTATGGAATAGAGTATGAAGAATTTGCCAGCCAGATAGCACCCGTAGCCATGTGGCTTATGGACCACCAGATGAACGAACTGGCAAGTATAAACTTTGGCGAATATTACAAACGCATACCACTAAAAAAGAGTGCTACCATTGTACATGGAAATGCTTTAAGGATTGATTGGCAGAGTTTATTGAATAAAGAAACAACAGTATCTGTACATGCGGATTTAGCTAATATTATTTTACAGGAACCACAGGCGGAATATAAAACGGTAAATGTTTATACCAAAGAAGTACAGTTTGTAAAACCAGAAGATTTAAAACCAGTTGCTGGTGTTCGGTATGATTATATTTTGGGTAATCCACCATTTCTTGGCAAGCAATATCAGAATGAGGAACAGAAAATTGATATGGATAGAGTATTTAGTGGAGTGAATGGAGCTGGGATATTAGACTATGTAACAGCATGGTATATAAAGGCAGCGGAATATATGCAGGATGCTAATAAAACAGAGGGGAAAGAATTGTCAAAAACAAAAACAGCGTTTGTAAGTACTAACTCAATTTCTCAAGGGGAACAGGTAGCAATTCTTTGGAACGAATTATTTAATAAATTTCATTGTAAAATTCATTTTGCTCATAGAACTTTTAAATGGACAAATGAAGCAAAAGGAAATGCGCAGGTTCTTGTTATTATTTTAGGATTTTCAAATGCAGATATCCCTGATAAAAAAATTTATGAGTATGATTCCATACTCAGTGAGCCGCAGGAAATAAAAGCTAAGAATATTAATCCTTATCTGGTTGAAGGTAATGACTTGACTGTTTCAAATAAGACTGATGCCATTTGTAATGTGCCAAAGATTATTTTCGGTAGCATGCCTAATGATGGCGGGTTTCTTTTAATGTCAGAAGAAGAAAAAAATGAGTATTTAAAAGTAGAAGCCGCAGGTAAAATATTTATTAAGGAATTTACCGGAGGTGAAGAATTTATTAAGGGAATTAATAGGTATTGTTTTTGGCTAAAGGATGCAAATCCATCAGATTTAAAAACACTTCCTGTATTAATAGAGAAAATCAAAAAAGTAAGGGAATACAGATTGGCAAGCAAAAGAGAAACAACCAGAAAACTTGCGGATTTTCCATCATTGTTTGGAGAAATGAGACAACCTGTATCAGATTATATATTGATTCCAAATCTTTCATCGGGCTTTAGAAAGTATATCCCTATTGGCTTTAAAGACAAAAGTGTTGTTGCCAGTAACCTGACCTTAATAATTCCTGATTCGTCAGGGTATCATTTCGCAATGCTAACATCCATTATGCATATGACTTGGGTAAGATATACTTGTGGTATGCTTGGTACAAGTCTTCGATATTCAAACAAGCTTGTTTATAATAATTTCCCCTGGCCAGAAAATCCTACAGGTAAGCAAAAAGAAACAGTAGAGACAGCAGCACAGGCAGTATTAGATGCAAGAGCAAGTTTCCCCAACAGCAGCCTTGCCGATTTATATGACCCAAATACAATGCCACCAGTATTAGTAAAGGCACACCAGGCTTTAGATAAAGCGGTGGATTTATGTTTCCGCAGCCAGCCATTTATAAATGAAACCAAACGGATTGAATTTTTATTTGAGTTGTATGATAAATATACGGCGGGGTTGTTTGTGTGGGGGAAGAAAGCTAAGAAAAAATGATTTTAAGATAATGTTATCCCAAGGGCAGCATTTATAAAAATACCACTATGTCAAAAGTCAGATTAAAATCAATTAAAGTAAAAAATTATCGATCTTTTGGTTCAGAGCAAGAATTTATTTTCCCTTCTGAAGAATATAAAAAACCTGTTGCAATTGTTGGATATAATAATTCTGGCAAAACTAATTTAATGAATG
>JAYVGA010000259.1:0-10291 GCA_043772635.1 Chitinophagaceae bacterium | reverse complement strand
AAAGAATTCAGTTTGGAAAACCGATTGCACAATTTCAACTGCAGCAAAAAAAACTGGCAGAAATGGTTACCGAAATTACAATGCACAATTATTAAACTGGCGCCTGGGTGTGTTGATGAATGAAGGCAAAGTTACGCCGCAGCAAGTGAGTATGGCAAAGAGAAATGCCTGCGAAGTGGCCACCAATATTTGCCGTGATGCAAGGCAAATGCTCGGCGGCATGGGCATTACCGGCGAGTATCCCATTATGCGCCACATGATGAATTTAGAAAGTGTGATTACTTATGAAGGTACTCATGACATTCATTTGCTGATAACGGGAATGGATGTGACAGGGTTGAATGCGTTTAAGTAGCCCCTGTCCCCTGAAGGGGAACTTAGGTTGAGTCAGTAAAATTTATTCAAGCCTTTTTTATTTGGTATCAGTTTTTTTTGAACCAGGCTTTTGTAATGCTATTTAGCTTCATTGGCGTCGCACTCTTGTACATTAGTTCTTTATTCAGCTCTACTTAAATTTAATGCAGCTTTTATTTTTAGAAAATACTTTAAAAATAAAAAATAAACTCTTAATAAAATGAACAGCTCTCCAAATTTTAACGATCCTCTAGCCTCCCCTTTAGGGGGCGGGGGGGGAATTAGCGTCATCGGCGCAGGCACCATGGGCAATGGTATTGCACATGTATTTGCACAAAATGGTTTTGTGGTAAATTTAATTGATGTTAATCCATCGCAGTTGCAAAGGGCACAGGCCACCATAACTAAAAATTTAGACAGGCAGCTAACAAAAGGAAGTATTACCGAAAATGAAAAAGCGGCTGCTTTAAAAAATATAAGTTTGGTGGGCACTGTTGCAGAAGGCGTAAAAAATGCAGCACTGGTGGTTGAAGCAGCCACAGAAAATGCAGACCTGAAGCTGGAAATTTTTAAACAGATGGATATCTACGCACCGGCAGGTTGCATACTGGCCAGCAATACCTCTTCTATTTCTATTACAAAAATTGCCGCTATTACCAAACGGCCCGATCATGTAATTGGTATGCATTTTATGAACCCGGTGCCCGTAATGCAGCTGGTAGAAATAATTAATGGATATGCTACAAAAAAAGAAGTAACACAAACTATAGTGGAGTTATGCAAACAACTGGGTAAGGTTCCCTGCATTGTAAACGATTACCCCGGCTTTATTGCCAATCGTATTTTAATGCCCATGATTAACGAAGCCATTTACAGTTTGTATGAAGGCGTAGCAGGGGTACAGGAAATAGATACCGTAATGAAACTAGGTATGGCGCATCCCATGGGGCCAATGCAGTTAGCCGATTTTATTGGTCTTGATACCTGCCTGAGTATTTTAAAAGTGCTGCAGGATGGTTTTGGTAATCCTAAATATGCCCCATGCCCGCTATTGGTAAATATGGTAATGGCAGGTAAGTTAGGCATAAAGAGTGGCGAAGGGTTTTATGTGTATACAGCAGGCAGTAAGGATTTGGTAGTGAGTGAGCGGTTTAGATAACTTAATGCGCTTGTTTTTCTAAAGGGAAATAAAATTTAAAAATAGGTTTTGTTGAAAACCTGTTTCTTTTTTTTGTACATTCACATAGCACAAATAAATAACATGAAAAACATTTTTCTTTCCTTCACAATAATTTCATTATTATTTTTATTATCCTGCAAAAAAACGGAAACTGATGAGCAGCAGGGAGTAAAATTTAACCTCCTGCTAAAAACAGTAAAAAAATTAAATGCCGGCAATAACATAACTACCTCGTACAGCTATAATGCTAAAGGAGAAATTGCAGAAATAAAAACTGTAGCCAATTTGCCAGGCGGTAGTGAGGCTTCTCTAATAAAATATTTCAGAAATATTTCCGGAACTGTAGATAGTATTACATACTCCGGCACCACAAACAGTAATGTTAGCTTTACAGAAAAAACTACTTTTAAATATAACTCCGGTGGTAAACTTTTTTTATCTATTCATAATATTGACGATCATAAAAACGCTCCAATAAAAGACAGTTCTATTTATAATTACACAGGTAATGTTTTGGAAAAGAGAGTTGATTACAGAAGCTTTAATGCTGGTGCAACCAGCGTTTTACTAAGGCAGGCAAATTATACATTTGATGCATCGGGTAATCTTACTACATCTATTTTTCGATGGCCAGCTCATCCCTCTATTGATACATTAACTTTTGAGTATGACAGTAAGGTAAACTCCAACCCGGTTTGGACAGATTTTTTTTATTGGGCACCATTTTTTTACAATGACTACAAGCCAGCAAATAATCTTACCCAAACACTTGCAAAAAACTTAGACAGTTTTTCATATTTTGACTACACATATTCTCCAAATAACAAGCCTTTGTACCGCAAAGAAAAAGTTATTGGCGGTACAGGTTTTACAGAAACTTTTTATTATTACGATTAATTAACCCGGCGTTTTTAGATTTTATTGCTGTTTACATCTATGAAATATCTTTCAGCTATTTTTATAAAATACTTTTATTTGCAATTATCTTCTAATTAAAAATCTGCTTTATAAAATATGCCTCTAAAACTTTTTCTCATTACCCTGGGATGCAAACCCAATGGCAGGCATACAGAACAGCACGACGTATTTTTTGGTATTGGTTATTCCTTAAAGGATCTGTTACCGGAGATGAAAAAATTTTGGCCAGGCGTAAAACTGCATATTGATTCGTGGAAAGAAGTAACCGTTGCAGATGGGCACCTTGTAAAAATTGCAGCAAAAGAAGAAAATATAAGCCGTAATGAAAACAAATTATTTTTTTTAAACCTCGGTGGTTACAAACCCAACGATCTGGAAGAATATCATTACAAACTATTGTGTGTGGCCAAAGAAAAAGGTGATGCCATTAAGCAGGCAAAGCAAACCGCATTTTATACACATACCGGTTTTAAAGGTGCCGCTTCGCATATTGATGATAAGTATGGTATAGATGTAGATGATGTGTATGAGATAGCAGATATTTTACCAAGGAAATTAAAAGATAAATATTTTATTATTGTAGAAAAGGGCTTGCAACCCTTAGCTGAAGATGAACTGCATATTGGTTATCTGAAGCTCAGCAGCCTTTAATTAAAAGGGGCTGTGAACCTTTGAAAAGGATATGGTAATACAAAAGGTTGACAACCCTTTGCGCCAGGTCCAGCACTCTTAATTTTTTTACAGCATTGCTTGCTTTCTTTTGCAATAAATATTTTCTACTTTAGCATAAATAATTTTTATGGCCGTAAAAGAAAAAGCTATTGATACCTACATTGCAAAATCTGCAGATTTTGCAAAACCCATTTTAGAACATATAAGGGCCCTGGTGCACAAATCCTGCCCGGATGTGGAGGAAAAAATGAAATGGAGTATGCCGTTTTTTGATTACAAAGGTGAGATGCTCTGCCACATGGCATCATTTAAACAACATGCTGTAATGGGTTTCTGGAAAGCATCACTGATGAAAGATTCCATACTGGTTGAAAATGCAAAATCAGAAACCGCTATGGGCCACTTAGGCAAATTAACCGCTCTTAAAGATTTACCGGCTGATAAAAAAATTACCGGCTGGATAAAAGAAGCCATGCAGTTAAATGATAAAGGTGTAAAGCTGCCTGCTAAAACTAAAACTGCAGAAAAAACAGCATTGGTTGTGCCAGATTATTTTATAAATGCGTTAAGGAAAAACAAAAAAGCATTGCAAATATTTGAAGCGTTTTCTTATTCGCATAAAAAAGAATACCTGCAATGGGTTACTGATGCAAAAAGGGAAGAAACAAAAATAAAACGTATGGAGAGCGCAATAGAAATGATGGCTGAAGGTAAAAACCTTAACTGGAAATATTAATGAATATCGAATGCCGGATTTGTAATTTTAAATTTTCATTAAATACGATTAAGTTATTGGTATCCCAATTACTAATTCCAAACTCCCAACCCGCCCTTCTACCAGTTAAACCCCGGCATTACAAAATAAAAGATGCTCCAGTAATTGTCTTCCCTGCGCATGTATAACTTATATGGATCTTCAAAATGCAGCACTTCGCCATTTACCATAACAGCATCGTACTTATACATTCCTTCGCTAAACCCCATGGCAGTATTGTTTTCCTGCCCGGTATAATCAATGTCATCAATATTATATCCATCTTTTTCAAACCGCTCAAAACTTTCAAAAAAATTATTCATTTTTTTATACAGGTCTTCTCTCTTCATCTGCCTGCCATCTGCAGTAATGATGTTATAATCCAGCTCGCCGGAGTATTCATCAAAATTCCTGTTAATCCAGTGCTTAAAAAACTGGTGGGTATTTTTTTCTATCTCTTTTTTATCATTGGGATGAAATTCTTCGTAAATAAAATTTAAGTTCATACCAAACGCAGGAACCATGTCTATTTCGTGCCCAAAAAGTTCCTCTGTAATAAACCTGTAAATTAGTTCATCGGGGTAAGGGCCATCGCAAAAATCAAGTGCAATATGCTGTTCTTCCATAATCCCAGTAATCCGTTTTAACTCACTGCTTATTTCTTCTGCAGAAAGTTCTTCTGCAGATTTATAGGAAGGCTTGCTTAACTTTTCATAAACCGTGGTGGTTTCGGCATCTGCCTGGACATCTTCAAAAGCCATCATATTTTTCAAAAACTGGTTCTCTATTTCCGGCGGCAGGGCTGCATTAGTTTCCATATAAAATGCATCGCCGTACTGAGCCTTTAATTTAATGCGCATCAGTTCATTCTCAATTCGCAGATTTTCCTGTTCATCGTCAGAAAATTTTTCATCTTCCGTCATATTGCTGTTTTTAAAGCAGAAAATATATGCCTCTGGATATTAAATCTAATAACAAATAAAATTAAAAGCAAGTAAATGTTCAGCAAAATAAAAGCAATAATTTTTACTTAATAATATTTATTCCTTCGGGCTTTCTTTCACCAAACACACAATTTACTTTATACCCCAGCGGTGCATAATATTTATTAAGTGTATTGCTGATGTTATCCTGCGCTAGTTTTATATAAGGCCCGTTGTTTTCTAACGTAGCTGTGGCAGAAGCGTACAATTCTTTTTGTGCTTTTACAAAATCATCAATCGTTACTGTATTCAGCAAGCCGCTCTGGCTCATGCTTTGCAGCCTGTCCAGCCGCAGCTGCAGGCTAAGCAGTTTGCAGGCAGGCAGGTAAATGGTTACTATACCCGCTTTTGTATCAATATCCATTTTCTGATTGCGCATATCTACCCCGTACTTTGCTTCATATGGCAGGGATACCTGGAGGGTATTTTCTGTAAAATAATTTTTAAACTTATTCCAGAATCCTGCGTCGGCTGCACGGTTGCTCATTTTAATATTGGTTGTTCCGTTTACTTCCAGTGAGGCCAGTTGCGCTATTTCCTTTACAAGGGTTACATTTTGCACAATGTCTGTTTTGGTTTGGCCGGCACCATTTTGTTTTCCTAAAAAATAAAAGGCTGCAGCTACGAGCAGTATTAAAAAAATTACTATAAAATTATTTCTCATGGGTTGTTGTTTACTTTTTTATTTTGGCCACCAGGTTATAGCTGTCATCAATCATCTGTTGTATAAAATTAATTTTAAGGCCCGGCACTATTATGGTGTTCCAGTGCTTTTTATTCATGTGGTAACCGGGCAAAACATTTTCAGGATATTCTTCTCTTAACTCAATAGCTTTTTCAGGATCGCATTTTACATTAAACTGCAGGGCTGCTTCATCCAATGCTACCAATAAAAATATTTTACCACTGGTTTTAAACACCAGTGTATCTTCTCCAAAAGGAAAACCCTCTGTTACATTTTCTTTTTGCAAAGAATATGCTCTTATTTCTTCTGCATTCATTTTATTTTTATTATTTATGCTTAAGATAAAAACGCTCTTTATTATAGATATTGGTTAAAAATAAACTGTTTAATATTTCCTCTAAAATTAATACTATCTGCATTAATCGTCTGCAATTTCTGCTACTAAGATTGCTTATGTATTTTGTCCAAAGAGCTTACCGGAAAGATAATTTTTTTGCAAAGAGAAAAGTAAAAAAAGAAATCATTATAGCACTTCAAAATATTAATTAGCCTAAGCATCAGTATTTGCATTTCTTTATTCCGTAATCTAAAACACTGCCTCATAATATTTATAATAAACACAACATTTCTACAGATCGAAGTTTTTTAATTCTGTATTCAAACTCTTTTTTCCTGCTTTTAGGCACGCCCACAACCATGGTACTAAACAATTGAGTTTCCTGTTTTAGGGTTACACACTGCAATTGTTTAAGGATAATCATTATATCATTCATCTGTGTATAATCAAACTCTAAAGAATAACTTATTATTACAGGTTTTTGTACAATAGGCAGCACCTGCAATACCAGCATGGCTGCCATTTTATACGCATTTATTAAACCCGGAACTCCCAGCAGGGTGCCGCCAAAATATCTAACTACAATAATACTCACATTAAAAACTTCTTTACTGTCTATCTGCCCCATTATAGGTTTTCCTGCTGTACCGGAAGGCTCACCATCATCACTTACCCTAAACTGATTTCCATCAAGCCCTATGCGGTATGCAAAACAAAAATGAGCAGCTTTGGCATGTTCTTTTTTTAATGCAGCAAGATATTTTTTAAAATCATCTGCTGTGTTTACCGGGTAAGCGTATGCAATAAATTTACTCCCCCTGTCTTTATACTCTGCAGTTGCTGTTTGTTCTATTGTATTATAAAATTCCATTCAGTAAATTTATTTTGCAAAAGCTATCATCATAATAGATAAAACAGATAGAACAATTCCGGCCCAATTAACGGCAGTTAGTTTTTCTTTAAAAAACAGCCACGCTACCAGCGCACTTACCAATACAATACCCATATTATTAACAGGCAAAATTACAGAACTGATTTTGTTATACTGTTTTAATCCTTTTATAAGAAACCAGATGGAAAAGTAATTGGGCACACCAATGATAAAACCAGCCAGTATTGCTTTTGACTGAAAGGTTATTTTTTTTAATGCCATGCCAGTAAATAATAAAAAAAATCCTGCAGCAAAGGCCGTAGAAAAAGCAGTGATAAGATAAATATCCTTTATGCTTTCTGTAATATATTTTTGCTCTACATATTTTATAAGCGCATCTAATAATCCTGTACCCACAAAAACGGCAACAGGCAAAATAGTTTTTAGAATAGGGTAAGTTTTATAAGTACTGCTGTTATCGTTAGTCGCAGGTTTAGCGGGCTTTAGGGTAAGCACAACGGCTAATAAAGCCAGCAGTATGCCCGCTATTCTTAAAAAGGATGCCGTTTCGTTATACAAATACAAAGAAAATAAAAAGGGAATAATGAGCGATAATTTACTGGTAACGGCAGCCACAGCCAGCCCGCTTTTTTGTACCGTAAGGGCAATAAGATAAAAGGTAATAATAAAACCAGTGCCCATAAATAAAGCCCATTTAAACCAGGGCTCTGCCGCATTGCTGTAATAAGAAGGCCATGCTGCCACTGCAAAACAGCCAGTAACAGCACAGAAAAAATAGTTATATACAATTGCCTGAAATTTATTTATCCCTAACCTGTCGCATAATTTAAATGCAATGGTAAGAAAAGAAGATAGCAGTATACTTATAGTTATAAATATCATTGCGCAGTAGCTTTATACACCTGTACCTGGTCTGAAAAAATGGTAAAGCTTTCCATTAAGATTTTGTTAGTTAAAACAGGAGCCGCAATTCCGTTAGTGATATTTAAACCACTGTTGGTAATTACAATGGCCTCATCCCACAAGCCTTCGTTTATAAAAGACTGTAAGGTAAACGTACCTCCCTCTGCAATTAAAGAGTTTATATTATTTTCATATAATAATTTCAAAAGAGCGTTAAGCATGTTTTCGCTTTTTGCTATCTTATGAAAATAAATATTTTCCTGTTTCTCTTCTTTTATGTTATTAAGAATAATTATTGGTGATGTATCCTTAAAAATTTCGGCATCCAATGGGAGCCGCAGCTGTTTATCTATAATAATTCTTAATGGATTTTTACCCGGCCACCACCTGGCAGTTAGCGATGGATTATCGTAAATAGCGGTATTAGTACCCACTATAATGGCTGCTTCATATGATCTGAGCCTATGGGTAAACCTGTTGGTATAATCATTACTGATGGCTATTTGTTTGTAAGCCGGCCCGGCAATAAAGCCATCATTTGATTGTGCCCATTTTAAAATAATATATGGGCGTTTGTTTTTATGAAAGCAAAAAAATCGTTTGTTCAGTTGCATTGCTTCTTTTTCTAAAATTCCCTCTGTTACTTCAATGCCTGCTTCTTTTAGTTTTTCAATTCCATGCCCGTTTACTTTTATAAATGCATCTCTGCAGGCAATTACCACATGCGGTATTTTATTTTTAATAATAAGGTCTGCACAGGGAGGTGTTTTGCCAAAATGTGCGCAGGGTTCTAAAGAAACATAAAGTGTGCTTGCAGCTATAAGCTCTTTATTTTGTTCAGCAACACTGTTTATACAATTTACTTCTGCATGTGGGCCGCCATATTGTTCATGATACCCTTCGCCAATGATAAGACCATTATGCAGCAGCACTGCGCCCACCATGGGGTTGGGTGCCACTTTGCCTGCTCCCAGTTTAGCCAGTTGCAGGCAGCGGTTCATATAGTATTCATGCTTTGTCACCAGGCAAAAATAAGCATCCAAAAATTAACTAAGTTTGCTGCCATGCAAATAAAAGAATTTCATACTTATTTTTTTAACGAATTAAAGCCTTTGTATAATCAGCATGAAGCCACAGTAATAACTTCTATGATCTTTGAATCGTTTGCAGGCGCTACTAAATCCACTATCATTACCCACCCACAACGTATCATAGAAAAAGAAATCCTCCATAAATTAAAAGATGCACTTCTTCAGCTAAAAGCGTATAAGCCTGTGCAGTACATTATTGGTGTTGCATGGTTTTACAACCTGTTGTTTAAAGTATCTCCTGCCGTGCTTGTACCCCGGCCCGAAACAGAAGAATTGGTAACCACAGTAATTGATTTTATTAAAATGAATAAAAAAAAAACGCTGCTGGATATTGGTACCGGCAGTGGGTGTATACCTATCAGCATAAAAAAAAATATAGCTCATATTAATGTAAGTGCTGTTGATATAAGTGAAGCCGCCCTCGCTGTTGCAAAAGAAAATGCGGCCACACATGGCACAGCAATAACATGGCATACCATGAATTTTCTTGATGAAACCAATTGGAAAATATTACCGGAGTATGATATTATTGTTAGCAACCCACCTTATATTCCACAAAACGAAAAAGACAAATTGGATAAAAATGTAACAGCATACGAGCCAGGCCTGGCTTTGTTTGTACCGGATGATGAGCCGTTGTTATTTTATAAAAAAATAGCAGCATTCGGAAAAAAACATTTAGCCGCCAATGGAAGTATTTTTATGGAAACCCACAAAGATTATGCAAAAGAAGTAGCGGAATATTTTTGCCTGCATCAATATGATGCTATAATTAAAAAAGATTTTTTCGAAAAGGAAAGAATGGTAACAGCTACTCGTTGCCGGTAACCGTAGCAGAAGTGGTGGCGCCCAGCTTGCGTGCAACTTTCATCACATTTACAATTTCGCCCCATTGTGCCACAGAGTCTGCATTTATAACTACCGCCGGTTTTATGCTATCACCTTCATGTATGTATTTTCTCAAAACAGATTCCAGCGAATCATGAGAGATAAGTTTAGAGCCTACATATAAATTCTTATCCTTATCTACACTTACTACCACGCTTTGCTTTTGTTTGGTATCGCTTTTAGAGCGGGGCACACTCATCTTTATTACATTGGGGTTGGCCAGTGTAGATATCATTAAAAAAAACATGAGCAGGATAAACAAAATATCATTCAGCGGACCGGTGTCTACCTCAGAATGTTCGTTTCTTAATTTATTTTTTCTTAAAGACATGATGTGAATGGTGAATGGTGAATGGTGAATGGTGAATGGTGAAAACCAGTTATTATATTATTATTTTAAAAAGCTTAAAATTATTGATCATTGATTATTGATTATTCATTATTAAGTTACTGCCAAAATCCAAAAGCAGACATTACCTATGACTCTTGACTATTGCCCATTGCAATTTGCCCTTTGACCTTTGCCCTTTGACTTTTGACCTGTGTGTGCCTAAAATAGGTTGACTTTTTTTATAATGGTTCAAACAAATTTAATTGTTTCTTTAATGCATCCTCTTGATTAAGTTTTACTGTG
>JAYVGA010000258.1:0-4988 GCA_043772635.1 Chitinophagaceae bacterium | reverse complement strand
AGGTTTCAGCTTTTCTATATCAGCCGCTTTTACGGTAGAAATAGCACCAGAAACTTTGGTTACTTTTTGTGTGCCATAACCTACAACAACTACATCAGTTAAAGTGTTAGATAAATCGTCATCAAGTGTAAAATTTACCTCGCCCGATTGGGTAACCCTTTTTTCGAGTGTGGACAAGCCAATGTAAGACACTACAAGGGTAGCCTGGTTTTGAGGAATAGAGATAGAAAATCTGCCGGACTCATCTGTTTTAGTAGCCAAACCAGTTCCTTTAGCTACAACAGTGGCAGAAACGAGGGCTTCACCTGTTGATTTTTTTGTAACGGTACCATTAACCTGTAAATTTTGAGCAAAAGCCCCGTTTAAGATGCTGCATAGCAAAAAGGCAGCACACAGGGATGCAATTTTTAATTTCATAAGCAATCGTTTTATTATTTAAGAAGAAGAGAAATTTAAAAAGTAAACTTACCATTAGTAAATCCAAATAAGAAATAAACATGCACATCAATACTACATCACAAAATATAAAAGCTTGATTTTTAGCCTGATTATACTACGTCAATACTACATCATCCAAAAGTTTTATACTTTCACATTCTAATTGCTTGTTTAGTAATGAAACAACTGCTGCTTATAATTTGTTTTCCATTGTGTGTATTTAGCCAAAATACTATTGGCCTGCCCGATGTAATTAACTACAGCAAACAATCTTATGGTGCCGGTTTACAAAACTGGGATATTAAACAGGATAAAAACGGAACTATATATGTAGCCAATAATGAGGGGTTGCTGAGCTTTGATGGCAGGTACTGGAAGCTTTATCCATTACCCAACAAAACAATTGTGCGCTCGGTACAAATAGGCCTTGATAATAGAATTTACGTGGGTGGCCAGGATGAACTGGGCTATTTTTCTCCGGCAAAAAATGGCCAGCTTCAATATCATTCTTTAATTACATCTATTGCTGCAAAAGACAAATCGTTTGGAGACGTTTGGGATATTGTTTGTTTTAAGAAAGATGTTTTTTTCCGTTCGGCCAACAGGATTTTTAAATTAACCAATGATGCTTTTGCATCATATAACCCTGCAGGCGAATGGAATTACTTAGCCATATGTAATGATCATATATATGCCAGTGATTTTAAAACAGGGTTAAACATTTTTGAAAACGAAACCTGGCGTCCGCTGGGTTTAAAAAGCGAAATTCCGGCTTACGATCCGGTAACAGGTATATTACCCATTAATAAAGACAGTGCTTTAATAACTACCCTGAAAAGTGGCTTATTTATTTTATCCGGCTCAGGCATTTTAAAAATCCAATCGGCCAATAATGAAATATTTAAAAATGAAAGGGTATATGCAGCCACGCTTATTAATGCTACATGGGTAGCTTTAGCAACTACCAACAGTGGTATTTATATTGTAGATTTTAAAGGAAATATTATCCAGGGTTTTTCTGCCAGAGAAGGTTTGCAAAACCAAAATGTACTTTCTGTTTTCCTGGATATGCAAAGTAATTTGTGGCTGGGTCTTGATAATGGAATTGATTTAATTTCTTACAACAGCGCCATTAAACAAATAAATCCTGGCTTACTCAATGGCTCCGGTTATACTGCTATCGTTAGTAATAAACGCCTGTTTGCAGGAACATCCAATGGGCTATACAGTGTTTTATTACAGCCCATAAAAGACTTAAGTTTTAGTAAAGGAAATTTTTTGCCGGTAAATAATACCAAAGGACAGGTATGGGCATTGGCAGAAATTAATAACGAGTTGCTGATGGGGCATCATGAAGGAGCTTTCACGATTAAAGAAAATACAGCACAACTTATTTCTTCCGGCCAGGGTTTTTGGAATTTTATACCACTCTCCCAAACTTTTCCATCTGCACAGATTGTTGCGGGTAATTATAATGGTCTTACATTTTTTAATTTTACCAATAATCAATTTATACCATCTGCATCAGTTACTGGCTTTAAAGAATCTTCAAGATTTGTTGTAATAGATAAAGATGATAATACCTGGGTTTCTCATCCTTATCATGGGCTTTACAAAATAAGTAAAAAAACCGATGGGCAATATGCTGTAAATAGCTATACTCAAAAAGATGGATTACCCTCTACCCTTAATAACCATGTATATAAAATTAAAAACGAAGTACTGGTAGCCACGGAGAAAGGCATTTTTGTGTACAACGCTTCTGCCAATAATTTTGCTCCATCAGCTTTTTATAAAAAGTTACTGGGCAATCAAAGCATCCGTTATCTTAAAGAAGATGTATCAGGAAATGTGTGGTTTGTTCATGAAAAAACATTGGGCGTAGCCGATCTTTCCGGTAAAGATGCAGCTATCATTTACCTGCCCGAATTATCGGATAAAATGCTGAGTGGTTTTGAATTTATTTATCCCCTGAACGAAAATAATATTTTTATATGCGGGGAAAAAGGATTTTTTCACATCAATTATGAAAAATATAAAAAAACTGTACCTCAGCTAAGGGTGCAGGTAAGGGGGGTAAGAATAATTTATAAAAGCGACAGCCTTATTTTTGGAGGATATTATAAAGAAGTAAATGAAAAACAAATTCAGGAGGCTGAAAATATTCCTGCCATAAGAAGCAGTTGGAAAACTATACGGCTGGAATTTTCTTCTTCGCTCTTCGGTTACCAGTCTAATCTTGAGTACAGTTTCAGGCTTAAAGGTTTTGAAGCTAACTGGAGTGAGTGGACAAAAAGAACCGAAAAAGAATACACCAATTTACCGGCAGCAAGTTATCGCTTTGAAGTAAAGGTTCGCAATAACCTGGGCAATGAATCTGAAGTGGCCACTTATTCTTTTAAAATACTTCCACCCTGGTATCAAACCATTTGGGCAGGCATATTTTATCTTGCTATTTTAGGTATGGCATTGTACATTTTATATGTATGGTTAAAGAAAAAATTCAGGCTGCAGCGTGCAAAATATGAAGAAGAACAAAAAAGGCAATTGTATATTCATGAACTGGAATTAAACAAAACAGAAAGCCAGTTGGTAACCCTGCAAAATGAAAAGCTGGAAGCCGATATTAATTTTAAAAATTCTGAACTGGCTTCTTCTGCCATGCACCTGGTAAAAAAAGGTGAGCTGCTTACAAAAATAAAAACGGAGTTATCGCAGGTAATGAAACAACTGGACAATTCCGCTGCTGTTACAGAACTGAAGAAGATGATGAAATCTTTAACGGAAGATGACAATATGGATAAGGAATGGGAAAATTTTGCAAAACATTTTGACAAAGTGCACAGCGACTTTGTAGTGGGCCTAAAAGAAAAACATCCCGGCATTAGCGGCAACGATATAAAACTATGTGCTTATTTGCGCATGAATTTATCTACCAAAGAAATAGCCCAATTAATGAATATTTCTGTAAGGGGTGTAGAAATAAGCCGCTACCGCCTCAGAAAAAAACTAACTATTCCATCCGAAATAAATTTATTTGATTATTTGATTAATATACAATCGAAAGCATAGGTTAAGAAAAAGGTATTATAAATATTTTAAAAAAGGGAGATAAATTAAAATAATCAATTTAAACTGTTTGCTATCCCATTAAATATGCCAACCCCTCATTTACCGGTTCGCATAAATCACTGATCTTTTTTTCCCTGCAAAGTTTTTCAAACATATCCCTTACAGCTTTATAGTCATCATGTATAGGGCAGGGATGCGTAGCAGAACATTTACTTAAGCCAAGGCCACATTGTTTAAAAACTTCTTTGCCATCAATGGCTTCGATTATAAAAATAATGGGTTTATTTTTTTGCCTGGCATTGATGTAAAACCCACCGGTGGGGCCTTTAAAACTATTAATTACATCGGCTTTTACCAATGCCTGGAGCATTTTTCCAACAGTATGCTCACTGGCATCAATAAATTCAGCAATTTCTTTAATGCCGGTTTTTTCCCCGGAGTCAAATTTAGAAGCAAGGTATATAACTGCTTTTATGGCCGTTTTACAGGTAAGTCTCAGCATAATTATTTGTTTAAAAATAGTTGTCCCTCTTCTGAAATCATTTCATGATTCCAGGGCGGATTAAAAGTTAATTCAAGCTGTACCTGCATGTGGGCAAAAGTATTTTCCAAAACCCTTTTTACGGCATCGGTAATAGATTCGCCCATGGGGCAAAACTGTGTAGTAAGCGTCATAGCAATAAATATTTTTGAATTGGTTTCATCAAAATCTATTTGATAAATTAAACCCAGGTCCACCACATTTAAACCAATTTCAGGATCTGTTACACTTTCTAATGCTGCCAGTGCAATGGTACATTTTAAATTGTTATTGGTAATCACCTTCATCATTTTTTAGATTTATGCAACAGCATTTTTATCACATTAAAATTATATGCTGATGCCGCTGCTATTAATAATACAGCGCCTAACTGCAATGTAAAATTATTGGCAGCAAAAATACCGGCCGCAAATAATACAAAACCAAACAGGTAAGCCACTGCCATTACAATAAATATTTTGCTGCTGAATAAATCTTTGGGGTTGGGTGTTTTGCCCAGGCCCGCCTGCAGGTGATACACTTTATTCCACACAATAAAGGGAAGGGTTTTAAAAGTCATTCCCATTATCATGGCAGTTATCCAGCCAAAGAAAACCACAAAGCCGTAAACCAAAACTAACTTCGGATTATCAGCATCCATCATTAACCAGCCAATAATTGCTATCAATAAAATAACAGGAAAAAGCATCATCATTACTGCCAGCAAAGAAATTTTCATTTGCTCATCTACCTGTTTGCGTATCCGCTGCTTAAAACTGCTGTAACAAAAATATCCAAAAAAAATAATGGCAAGCAGGATGCCCACAAGAGGTAAAAAATAAAAATTTGTTGTGGGCAAATACAAAAAGAAAATAATAAATAAAATCAAACTGGCATTTATCAAACCATACATAACCCAAAGCAATTTTGTATTGCTGTATTTAGAAATTAAAAACAT
>JAYVGA010000257.1:0-2832 GCA_043772635.1 Chitinophagaceae bacterium | reverse complement strand
CGGTTTCAGTAAGGCGCCTGAATCATGGAGATTTTTAACCTGGATGTCAAAGTTGTCTAACTGTTTATAAGCCTTCGTTAATTCTTGTGTAAAACTGCTGTCTATTTGTGCTGAAAGGTTTTCAAGGTATCCCCTTGTTCTTATATCAGCTCCCCATAAAAGCAATACCTGTATAATGATAAGTGTAAGCATTGCAGTACCTCCCACAAAAGATAATACGCCCAAAATAAAGTCTGTATATTTTACATGTTCATCTTTTCCCATCATATAAAACTTTAAAATGGGTAGCAGAATTACTATTAAAATCAGGGCAATTACTATGGGATAAATAAATGTAACAGGTACCTGGTGCAGTTTATTAAAATAAGTTTCGGCTTTTAAAAAACCACACAACTGGTAATGTGCTTTGCCTAATTTAAAAGGGTAATAAAACATTTTATATTCAACCCCCTTTATATTTATTTCTCTTATGCCTGCAAACAAAGCCTTGTTGCCTTTGAGCACCAGGCTGTCTTCTGTAATACCGGGGTTAATGGCCAGTTCGGCATCCATATATACCAGGCCTGTGGTTTTACCTATAAGGAGGTAAGATTCAAATAATTCATTTTTTTGATAAGCTACAAGAGGTGCTATAAAATTTTTGGCAGGTACATAAATGTTATAGAAAGGTTTTCTAAAAGTTACGGGCTGGTAAAATAAACTGTCATTCCTTATGCCCGAAAGTAAGACTGAACTGTCTGCCCTTTCAATGCCGGTATTATTAAAAGAAAGGGTGTTTTTTAAGGAATCAGCTTTGCCTGTAATGGAAAATTTTATTTCAGTTATTTTTCCGCCTATGCCATAATTATCCAGTTGCTGTTGTAATTGATCAATGTCTTTTAAGCTGCCATCAACTCTTTGTTCTCCGATAATATTTATAAAAGAAGTTTGCAGGTATTCATTTCTGTCTGTAATATTTTGCCGGATGTTTTCCAGTATGCCAAATCCATTTTTTTGAAGAATGTTCCTGTTGCGGGGTATAAAATAAAAATAATAGCCAGTTAAAAAAATGGCTGCCAGAGATACAATGATCAGTGAAAAGGTGAGCCTCCGGCTTGATGGCATTATATTTTTAACGTTCATATACTTTAATTTTTTGCACGTTGCTTACTGCAAAAAACATTCACATTACCTGCATAGTACAGCCGCTGTTTGGTTTTTAAATATAAGGAGGATAATGGTGTGTTTGCATGTGTACCGCAGAAATGCAATGTATCTTTTGCATGGGCCGTTGATGATCCTTACTCAAGAAACGAAATTTTATTTATAATTGAAAGCAATTACTTAAGCGGCGGGTTTAAAGGAATATACATTTAAAGCCATCTTTGAACTTTTCGGCAATCTTTCTGCTTTCCCCTTTAGGCCCGCCCGTGCCGGTACGGACGGGGGTTAGGGGCATACCTTACCTGCAACCCAATAATCATCCCTACCTTTGCTCCCCATTAACCAATTATATTTTGAATTTATTTCCCATTACCAGCCGCATCATCATCACCTGCAGCAACCGGCTTAGTCCCTGGCTTTTAAAAGAAACAGAAGCGCTTGGTTATAAAGCTGTGCGTATTTTTAAAACGGGTGTAGAGCTGCAGGGTACCATGCAGGATTGCATACAATTAAATTTAAACCTGCGCTGCGCCAGCCAGGTATTATTTAGCATAAAAGAATTTAATGCATACAATGCAGATGATTTGTATAAAGTTTTGGTAGATATGCCCTGGGAAGAAATTATTCCTGCAGATGAATATTTTTCTATCAGCAGTAATGTGAGCAACGAAACCATTACCAATAATTTATTTGCAAATGTAAAAGTAAAGGATGCCATTGCAGACCGGTTCAGGGAAAAAACCGGTGCCAGGCCCAACTCCGGTTCAGAAATAAACGGTGCTGTAATTCATCTTTACTGGAAAGATGAACTGGCAGAAATATTTATAGATACCAGCGGCGAAACTTTATCTAAACATGGCTACAGAAAAATACCGGGAAAGGCTCCCATGCTGGAATCGCTGGCAGCAGCCACACTGCTTGCCACCAACTGGAACAGGCAATCTGTTTTTATTAATCCCATGTGTGGCTCCGGCACCATTGCCATAGAAGCGGCCTTGCTGGCCACCAATCGCCGCCCTGGTTTGTACCGCAGCAATTATTCGTTTATGCATGTGCTTGGGTACGATGCTGCTTTGTATGATGAGGCATACAAAAAACTGGAGCAGCAGGTAACAGCGGCTCCCGATGGCCTGCAAATTTTTGCATCCGACATAAGTGAAGATGCCGTAAACATTACTAAAATAAATGCAGGCATTGCAGGTGTAGAAGAATTGATTACCCTGGAGGTATGCGATTTTGATGAAGCCACTGTGCCGGATGTAAGCGGTGGTGTAGTTTATTTTAACCCCGAGTATGGCGACAGGCTGGGCGTAGAAGACGAACTGCAGGCTACCTACAAACGCATGGGCGATTTTTTAAAGAAAAAATGCAAAGGATATTACGGATATATTTTTACGGGCAACCTGGAGCTGGGTAAAAAAATTGGTCTTAAACCAAAACGCCGCATAGAGTTTTATACCAGCAAAATTGATTGCCGTTTATTTGAATATGAATTGTATGCCGGCAGTAGGGAAACTCCACAATAATGCAGGTGAGCGTAATTAGAATTATAGCACAGGGTTGTCAACTTTTTAAAAGTTGACAACCCTTCTGCAAACCCTTCTTCAAAAAATACAGCCTCAATTTAAAATGCATTTATACCGGTTTAAGCCGCTTAAAAAAGCTTTAAAATTTGTATATTTGACTATG
>JAYVGA010000256.1:0-13347 GCA_043772635.1 Chitinophagaceae bacterium | reverse complement strand
GTATAAAAACCATTCCCTGCCTTCCCGTAAATAATCTTTGATGTCCTGTAAATGTTTGGCTGCTATGGGTACATACCGTTGTTTATTGCCTTTGCCTTTTCTTACAAACAATAATCTTTTTTGTAAATCAATGTCTGTAATATTTAATTGCCTGCCCTCGCTTCTTCGTAAACCACAACCGTAAAATATGGCAATGATTGCCCGGTCTCTTTGCCCGATGGCTATACTGTTTATCCGTTGTGGTAAAAAAGTGGCTTCGTATAATTGCTTCACTTCTGCAATGCTTAAAATAATTCTTTCGCTGATGTTCTCTTCTGCTCTCTGTGCCGTGCTTTCTACAATAAATTTTCCAGTTGAGTTAAGGAACTTTATAAAAACATTTACTGCATTGATAATTTTATTGATACTGCTGCTGCTTAATCCGCCTCCGCAAAAAGCTATGGCAGACATGGTGCCCGCTTTCACTCTTCGCCTGTTTGTTCTTTGCTTGATGTAAAGTATAAAGTCGTTGATGTGGCTGCTTTCGATGGCTGTAATACTTTGTATGTTCCTAGTTTCGAGGTAGTGTAAAAATTCTCTTACATGGATTGGCCAGCTTTGTACGGTTGGTTCTGCATAACCTAATGTTTGCAAATATTCTTTGTAGCTTTTTTGTAAATAATTATAGTGGGTTGACTTTATTTGCAGGCTTATCATGGTAAAAAATATTTGTGGGGTGTACCTTTTAAAAAAACAGTGAACTACTGAACTACTTGCGCCTTTCTCTTTGCTGTAGCGGCTTTAAGTGGTTTACTATCTTGCTGAACTACTACCGAACCACTGCCATCCTGTAACCTTTGTAATACTTCATCTAAAGCCGTATTGATAGTATGTTGCAACTTGTTGTATTCTTCATTGCTCACCACTTCATACACAAAACCTTTCTTCTTGTCGCCGTCCACTTTGCGGATAAACCCATACTGCTGCAACTCTATCATGAACCGCTTTTGCTTGCTTGGATGCTCTCTAAATACTTTTCTGATGCTGCTGTTTATAAAAGTCTTTTGCTTGCTTTGCTGTAAATACGCTTTGAGTTGTTCAAAATAATTTCTTGTTGCATAGCCTAACTCGTCTGATTTTTTCAGTAAAATATTTTTCATCAATTCGTTGGCTTCTGCAATATCTTCCAGCGTTGTTTCAATGTAGATTTCGCCGGTCTCTTTGTCAACCTTGTGTTCTCTCTGGTATTGTTTGTAAAAGGTTACTGCTTCTATAAAAGCGATATAGTGGGCATTGGTTCGCCGTGGTTTAAACACTTCTTTGGGTATGATTAATTTTTCAGCGAATGGATTTTTTACTGTGATGGGTTGCAATACTCTTTGTACATTCTGTAAAAGCTTCTGTATTTTCTGTTGCTCTGTTACATCTATTTTTCCTGCTGATAATTTCCGTTGATAGTCCATTACCCGCTCGTCCTGGGCTTCGGTTTCATCAAGGTAGATAAGGAATGATCTGTTGGCATTGTCTTCATAAATGTGTTCGCTGGTGGTGCAGCCGCCTATGCTCACAGGGCCTTTCACCGTAAGGTGCAATGTTTTTGTGTTGCCGCTCTTATCCCTTACCGTAATGGTTTTTCTTATCTTCTGTTTGCTTTGTAATTCCCTAATGGGATATAATGCAGTGAGTACGCCGTCATAATCTTCAATTAAAATAAGTTTATGCCCCAACTCGTCTGTATCGTAATAATAAAAAGCGTTTCCTGTTACGGATGTAATTTCTATTTTATCTTCTTCCGGTATCAACTCACCAACTTTTTCCTGCAGGTGTGATTTTCCTACGCCACTACTCCCAAAGCTGATGATGTGTAAAGGCCTGGCCGTTTTACGGCTTGTAAAAACTAAATACATGATAAGCCTGTTTGTTTCTTCGCCAATCACTCCGCTTCTTCCTATATCATCATTTGTATTTTGTAAAAGATTGTTTTGCTTTAAATAATTTTCTGCTGCTGTGATTTCTTCTTTTGTTAGTGTGGGTTTATTGTTGATGGCTTTTGATTTATTGCTGTCTATCTGCTGCAATCTGTAATCCTCAACCGTGTTGATCAGGTGGCCAATGGCTTTATGTATGTAGGTGGTGGAGAGTGTAAACCGCTCTGCTATATTTTTTATCAGCTTTTCGGTTTGGGTTTCGTTGTATAAATCCAATCCGTGTCTTATGCTGGGGAAGGTTTTAAAATCTACTTTCAGCGTTACCCTCATGCTGTGCAGCCCTTCTATCCGTATGCCGCCGAGCAATGCAAAAAGCATTTCTTCGTATTTCCATGTTACTAATTCGGGGTTGTGGTGGTTTAATTGTTCCATGTGCATAAAATTTTATTTGAGAACTATTTTTCACAAATGTAATGGATTATGCCTTTTATCAATGAGAACTATTATTTTAATTGCCCACAATTGTTCTCTAAATTTGTTCAAACAGCATTCAAAAACCTATCAATTGTGCATTATATGAACATAGGAGATAAAATATCAGCCCTGCGTAAAGAGAAAAATCTTTCCCAAACTGATCTGGGCAAAGCTGCCGGTGTGTCCAGGGAGATTATAGGAAGGTATGAACGCAATGAAGTTTTGCCATCAATAGAAGTGGCCGCAAAAATTGCTGATGTGTTAGAAGTGTCTTTGGATTACCTGGCTGGTAACAGTAAAAAAGCTGCGGTTGATAAAAAAACTATGAAGCTCATTCATGATATTGAAGACTTGGAACCTTCCATTAAAGACAAACTTATTTACTTAGCCAATGCCGTTATCAGGGATGCTAAAACCGGTAAGGCTTATGCTCATTAAAAAGAGAGATGTAAAAACTAAACAGGCCTATGCTTCCTAAAATAAAAAAGCGTTATGATAGGTTCATAGAAGTTTGAGTATTGAAGCATCCCGTTTCTAACTTTACCCACTAAAAAACGTACTATCCCTTGTTCCTGTAATTTCTTTCGTAAGGCTTCCAGCCCCTGTTTTTTTTGTGCCTTAATGGTACTTGGATGGCGATGAAGTTCCCTGGCTATTTGTCCTGATGTCTTGCCTTCTAAATAATGCATCATAACTACTCTTCGTTGCCCCGGTGGAAGGTCTTTAAGTGAGTTATGTATAATCCGGTATGCTTCGCTGCGGACAAGGTGGTCAAACGGGGTATAGTGGTCTGTTGTAAGCGGCTGTGAGTCCCTGTATGATTTTTCCCTTTTCGTTTTCTGTTCAAGGCTGGTCATACTATCACGGTAAACAATTTTATACAGGTAAGCCCGTATAGCCCCAAAGCTGTCCAGCTTCCAGTGCATCTTCCATGTTTTTACAAATGCTTCGGAAGCTATTTCCTCCGCTATGGAATAATCATTTACATACTTAAAAGCATACAGCGATAATGCCGGATGGAAGGCTTTATAAAAATACTCCAGCCCTTTTTCATCGCCACGATAAAAAGCCTGCACCATCATGCTGTTATGGGATTCCTGTAAACTCAATGCTAATCTATTGAACATTGAAGATACTGTTTTTTGAAAAAATATTTTCTATCTGTTGGCAATAGTAAAAAAGCTATAGTAGATAAAAAAACCATGATGCTTTTCTTCGTGATGCCAAAACAAGAAAGGCTTTCGCATTTGGGGTACATAAAAAAACCAGCAGCTTTTTACAACTGATGGCTTTACTAATTTAATTTTGTTATAGTTGGCAAGGCACAGGAAACCTCTGCTGCAACGCCCTCGCCTCATTCCTACGCCAGGCGGTGATTATCGGAAACCCATGGAATTACTTTTGAATTGTATCCTCCGTTCTCGGGTAGCAAATCTTCATAGTCACAAGACGCTACAGATGGCATTCCAATTCCCCAAAGCCATCTTAATATTTTTGAAATTTCATCTGCACATTTACTTATTTCGGAATTAGGATTAAATCCTACATCAATAATAAACTTAAAATATAAAAAACCATCAGGAAAATTCACCTGTCCATTCGTATCAAACTCATCATTAACATATACAGATAGTTCATAAAAATCTTTCTCAATAAAAGACACCTCAATTTTATCTGAACCTATAAAAGTGGCTATTTTGATTCTTAATTCATTTATAGATATATTACCTGTACAATAAATAATGCAATCAGATGAATTCATAATATTTTTACTTTACTTATCTATCATGGCTTTTTAACAGGTATAATAATTCCGTTGTCAAATTCACCTCCTTTCTTTACTACTGAGATATCAACATCTTTACCTAATAGTTTTTCTAAATTTTTTCGTAATGGTCTTAAACCAGCTTCCCCTGACTGTATTTTTCCTGTTTTAATTGCATTTTGCATGGTTTTCCATTTTGCTGTTCCTTCTTTGGGGCTTCCAAATGCTTTAACTATAAGTTGATCAAATTCTTTAGAATTAACTCTTATCGCAAAATCTATATCCGATGAAGCCTTTGCGGTTCCAGCCGCTCTGCTTCCCTGCACAACTATATCTTCAGATATATCCTTTACTTCATTATAAATTCTTTGAGATGCAACTTTAAATTCACTTGCTGTAAGACCTTGAGGTATTCCACTTCTTACAGCCGAAAATACTCCACCAACAAATTTTGCTGCACCCCACCCAATAAAAGCATTAGCTAATGCTTCTTTTGACCTTTCATCTTGTGCAGCCCTACCCTCAGGAGTATTTGCTCTATTATGTTCAAATGCACCGATAACTTGTGACCCCATTATAATTCTTGACAACCATCCCTTGGTAACAAAAATATCAACTGCTACTACTGTCACTATTGCTGTACCAACAGTTGCACCTTTATTTTGTCCTTCATTATAAATCCCCATTAAACGGTTTTTTGCGCTGGCAGACATATTTGGGGTGCCTATCCCTCGCCTTACTTCCATATTAACATCAATCATCTCTAAGCCATCTAAATCGATTGCTCTTATTGGAGTATTTGAAGCAAATTGATATGGTGTTAACTCCGGATATTCCCCTGCAACTGGGTCTGAACTTAAAAACCGCCCCAACCTCGGATCATAAATCCTCATTCCATAATCCTGCTGGTTACCTTCTCCCTTTACTTCATTATCATTCTCTTTCCCATTAAAGCCATATCTCGGCTTATTAGCATTAGGAGCTAAATATTTTCTGCCGGGAAGCAAAGAACCGAAGGGATAATAATCATTTGCAGTAATTACATCCGCATTATAGTAATCTATTAAATTAGGATTGGATGTAGATGCTACAGGTATTTTCTTATCAGACAGGGTAACTAAAACATTCCCTAAATGATTCGACAACTCAAAGAACTTATTTCCTCTCGTAAAGTTAACTACACTTGGTTTTACAAATGCAGTTATTATAGAAATATTTCTGTTTATAATTCCAAGCCTGCTGCTGCCATACATATGCTGCTCGGTAAGGTTTAAAGTATATGTGCTGTTAACCATTGCAGCCGTGCCTGTGCTGTTGTAAACACTCATCACATTGCCGCTGGCATCACGTACATACCAGGTGTATTCTATTGTAGTGGTTCCGTTCTTTTGCACCCGCTTGCTTATGCGGTTGCCCGCTGCATCATAGGTATATTGTAAATTGGTTACAGCATTGGTTGGAGTAAAGGCTCTTTGTATCTCTGTTATTTTTCCGTACACATTCCATTTTACCAATACAATGTTTTCTTTTGCATCGGTTACCAGGTTTCCTATGGCATCGTAAGTATAATTACTGGTGTTGGTTTGGTTATCTATATCATCGGCATAATTGGCATCAGCCACATTATCCTGTACATATTTTAACCGGTTTGTATTGGGATAATAATTGTAGGTTAAATTATCCATATTAATATTGGGTGCAGCCGTACCATTGCGCAGGTATTTTAAAATATTGCCATTGGCATCGTAGGTTATACGCTCCTGGTAATCGGTGCCTGCCGGTGCCATTGCCGACCAGCTATTTGTGCCAGCGTTATAGCCCCGGTACACATCCATTTGGGTAAGGCGGTTTAGCTGGTCGTATTTGTAATTGTAATACTGCGGTACCTGCACAGCAGTGGCAGTTGGAAACTTAATGCTTACAGCCATGCCAGCAATATTGCCATTGAATAGTGGCCGGTATGCTGATAAATTATCTAAATACACCTGCACGGGTGCAAAGGGATACACGCTGGGGTTGATGGATTTAAAATCGTTTAAAAAATAATCGAGGTTAAAACCAAAAGCATCCCTTGCTATATACTGGTTTTGGGCAGCCACTTTTCCATCATTGCCCATATCGTCATCTGCATTTAAAAGGTTTATACTGTTTACGCCTTTTAGCCAGCCCTGCAGTGTGTATGCATAATCGGTACCCTGCACCAGTTGCTCGCCAAGGGTGGCCCTGGCCAGCGGGCCGTGGCGGTAATAATCGTAGCGGGCTTCTTTTTCCCACACTATACTGTCCATGCTGGTTTCGGCAAGGGTAAGGCGGTTTTCTGCATCGTAGCCGTAGCGGTGGTAAAACATATCAGGGTAATAAGTATTGCCCCTGGGTGGCTGGTAAGCCACATGGTTTACCTTGCCACTTATAAGATCGTACCGGTACACCAAACGTTTAAAGCGGTTGGCATTGGCGGTTTGCACATTCATTATATTTGCAATGCCCGTTATGGTAGAATTTCCGTAATCCTGCAATAGGGTATCTACATTGCCATGTATATCATAACTGTAAACAGTTTGATTATTAAAGCCCAATAAAGATGCTGTATCCTGGTAAGATGTAAAGCTTACCCTGTTGCGCAGGTTGCGCTGCCATAGGGTGCTGTTTTCTGAAGACAGGTAACCTGCATATTTAATATCATAGCTGGTTTGTGTTATTTGCCCACGCACGGTATTGCGGGCGGTAAACCAACTGCTCATTGCGGTATTGCTGCGGGTGAGCGCAGGGGTTATGGGCTCTGCTGCTACGGTGTTTTTTATTTGCCCCACTTCGGCTATGCGGCCCAGGTAGTCGTATTTGGTATAGCTGTACAGGGCATTTAATTCTGTAGCGCTGCTGGCTTTTTGTTTTGCATTCTGGCTTATAATAAGGCGGGCCAGCCTGTCGTACCAAAATTTGCTTATGCCTGCATCGGGTGTGCTCTGCGCCACTACCTGGTTTAAGGTATTGTAGCGGTACTGGGTGGCCAGCACATGAGCAGGCGTTTTTAACTGGCCGGCTGCACGGCTGGTTTTTATACTGTCGCTGTAGGCAGTGGCCCAGCTAAATTTGCTTACATCTACCCCGGCAGGTGGTACTGTTTTTACCAGGTTGCCTGCCTGGTCGTAATAATACAGGGTGTAATGAAACTCGCTGATGGGCGCCGTTATGGTAAAGCTTTCGTTATACCTTGCTTTTAAACATTTGGCAAGGTAACGGTTGTTAAAACTGTTTACCAGGGAATCCTGGTAGGCCCTGAATAATTTGGTACCTGCACCCACACTAAATAAAGTACTGTCGGCACAGGGCGTCAAATCAGGCGGATTTACAGGGGAGAAAACCGGGTTAAGCTCCCCGCAAAGTGTTGGGCCAGGTACGGCGCCACAAGGTTCAAAGTAAATGCCACATTGTTTTTTATACAGGTCAAGTAATTGCGCATAGGTATAACCGGTAGTAAAGCGGGTATTGTAAAAAGTTTCAAAATTACTGTTGCAATTTATCTGCTGGCATATTAATTCAAGTGGCGGCTTGGTAAAATTAGTATAGTCATTAAAGTCTTCCTGCCATACAGTATTTCCTCTTGAATCCTGTATTTTTATCCAATCATATTGAGTAACAGAACTATACCAATTGGCAACTACTGGGTAAGTGCGGGAGAAATTTCCGGGAAAATATACTGTTCCCCTTAAAGTATCATTTATATAAACATAACCGCTATCATTTTTGTGGGTCATTTTAAATACTTTCCAGGTATCAAAAATGGTATGCAAACTTGCCTGTTTGGTAAAATCATATATTCCGTGTGCGAGGTTACTTACATCATGGTATGTTCCCTGCCATCCAGAATATCCTGAGTTTTCCGTAAACTCAGTAAACAAAACATTTCCGGGATCAAAATTTTCGGTGAAGAGAGGCTGGGCTGTAGAAGTATAATTTCCTGGTGTTTCAGGATTAACTTTCAATTTTACGCTGAATGAATATTCGTTACCAGTACATGATGCAAGTCCATATGCAAATGAAAAATCACCTTTGTATATGGTACATGAATCTGGAGGGGTTAAAACTCCGTTACCGACAAAATCTTTTAGGGCATAAATATATTGAGGTGCGGTATGAATTCTATAATTATATCCAATAAACCAAACGCCCAATTCCGTTCCTGTACTATCATGCGTAACATTATATGGTCTTAAATTATAGTCGACCAACGCCTGTTTAAGATGACTGCAATCCACAGGGTCTTTATAGCATGGTTCAGGATGCAGGCCGCACATATTGAAATACAGCGCATCTATTTGCGAAAAAGTATAATTCAACCCCCGCTGTGCGTTAAAATAATTAACGAATTGCTGTTTACAATCGACGTTACAATAAGGCAGGGTTTGCTTTGCTAATGAAGCGCAACCGTTGAAATCTTCAAAATACCTGAGCCTGTTTTGTTTATCATACATTTTAATCCAGTCTGTCTGGGAATCAGGCCCATAGGGTTTTGCAACCTGCCGGTATAATTTAGTGATGGGTGAGGATAAAGTAAATAAGTCTTTCTGAATATCATTTAAATAAAGTTTCAATTGAAGATTTTTAATTTCCATCTTTACTTTCACCCATTCCCCTAAATGCTTGATACCAGTGGAAAAATAAGGATGATCATAGGTCTTTACACCGTTCTCAAATACAACCAATGAACCATAGATACTATCCTGCAGGGCTGGTACAGACTGCTTCCATTGTTTTCCATTAACGAGTGTAAACTGTACCTGCTTATTTTCGAAATCATAAACATAAATTGTAGACCCGTAGGTATATGAGGGATTACCCGCATTTACATACCGGGTATAGCCCTCCTGTTTATACGGGAATCTGACACTCTCCTCTGAAACAAATGCGCTGTCATTAACGCATAAAGTATCACTGTAAATAAAAAGGGGATTAAAAGAGGTTGTATCTGCATATGGGTTTTTCCAAACGCCATTATACATCCAGTCGGATAAGTTAACTGTATTATTGTATGTATTAAGGGTGCTTACTTTTAAATGGGTTGTGTCGCAACCACCGGCATCATTATGAGAAACAGTTTGGTTGAACAAGGTTTGCTGATAAGTCGTCAACAGTAATTTAAGCGTATCACAGAAGGCGGTATCTTTTTTCAATTTTAAATGACAGGTATCCATAAAGGCGAGGTAGTCCACAGCATTTTTAGCAAACCCAAACTGGTAGTTCATGAAATTTTCAAACAGTAAATTTCTTTTTTGCTGGACGCTATCTACATTTTCGTATGACGGGTATATTCCGGGAAATGAAATCTTAAAATCATTATAGGAATTTTCCATTTGAATACAACTGATGCAAACAGGGCCCGTGTTGCATTGCAGCACGACAGGTAATTCTATTGGTGTGGTAAGGAATTTACAGGCTATTTGCCCGGTACAAAGCATACGCAAGGTATCCAGCACCCCTGGATAAATGCGGGTTCCGGTTTTAGTATAAATATAATCACTGAAATTAGTGCCATTGCTTAACAGAAACTGCGAATATAACCCGCTTATTTTATGACACTGACAACTATCCGGCTTTGTCCATAACTCTACATCGCTATACGGAGGCTGTTTATCGTATGGTTTGGGCGCAGTAAGCAAAAAGGCATTGCAGGTGCTGTCGTACCTGCTGCCCAGCACCCCTTTTAATACATCAATAAAATTAGTATATCCATTAAAACTGGTGCCGGGTTTTGTGGTACTGCTGCCAAAAATATGGTCTGCATCTCCGCCGGCCTGGCATACGCCAATGAGCAGGGGTATTATCAGGTTAGAGTCTGATACAGTAAGGTTACAGGGTTTCATTTCCTCCATCCACTGGGTCACATAAGCCCTGCAGTTATCATTTATAAAACTGTTAAGGCTATCGGCACCTGCAGCTACACTGGTGTTTATGCCGCTTGCAGGATCCAGTGGATTTATGTTGGGAAAACTTAGCGTGTGCCAGGACATTATTGGTACTGTAATAGTACTTACGCAACTGTTTATTACGGCAGTGTTTACTATTTCTGCTTTTTTATTCAGATAAATTTCTCTAAAATAGCGCCAGGCAAAATCCTGTTCGCCACGGCAACTGGTATCTATAGTAAAAGCGGTATTTAAATTTTTATAGCTGTTAAAACAATTTATATCTGCTGTATCGCAATGGGCCATAATAGTAGCAATACTCCAGGCATTTACTGCCGGGTTTACAGGGTTTGTTGTAGCTGGTACAATATTTAATAAAGCGTCTTTAAACGCAGCAGCGGCAGATGCAGGTGCAAGCACGGTAAAATAAGGATCTCTTGCAGATGATAATGCAGGGGGATTAAAATTTACAGTGGCGGGCAGGCCGGTAAAAGCAGATGGGTTTAAAAAGCCACTGTCTGCAGCCTGTTTATAAGTATCAATTTTTGCAAAGCGCTCGTCCCAGATATGGCTGTCTTTAAAGTTGTCGTATGCAAGCAGGCGGCAGTATTCCGGGTGCAGGGGCAGCAGGGTTTGGGCCCAGGTATCTTTAAAATTATCCAGAAAATTTTGTGCGGTTACGGATGCATCTATTGGTGAAACTTTTACATTAAAATCATTAAGGAGCGAATCGGGCCGGCCAAATTCGTCTTTATAAAAACTGCCGGCTGGTATTTGCTTAAAACGCAGGCCTTTAATAATATCTGTATGAAAAATATTGTGATAATCAAAAAATGCACTGTCTATCTCTGCATACTGGCCATAGGGCGCCGTCATATCGGTAAGCATTTGCTGGCGTATGCTGGTATGCAGGCCGGTATTGTTGCACAAATCGTTGCAGGCGTCTGCCTGTGCATTATAAGCCATTAATGCCTGCTCCCTAAAACCGGCACTATCTGCAGGAGGAATATTATTGTTCAGCATATACCTTGCCCTGTAGGCGGCCCAGGTACCCAGGCTGTCTGTGCAGCCCTGGCAGGTGGGGTAGCATTCTATTTTTGCCAGCAGCAGTATGCGGTGTTCCCTGATAAACTGATCCAGGGTTTTGCAGGTATTGCGTATAAGAAAAGTATCGTTGTACTGGTTTAATGCAGCCTGGCTGATGGTTAATTTTTTTGTAATGGTATAGCTGCCTTCGTTAAAATTAATACTGGTATCTATTGCCGGAAAAGGAACAAGGGCATTACAGTTTAATTCTATTAAGCCGGAAATGGAGAGGTTAGATCTTTTAATAAGAAGGGGCTGGTCGCCGGGGTTGCTGCAATCGTTGCTGATGCTTACTTCCAGGTCGTAAATACAATCGTAACAAAAAGTTGTGCTGTCGCAGGCTTTAATGGTTATACTGTCTGGCAATAAAGAATACTGCAGGCGGTGCAAACCCAACTTTGTTACCATTAAAGTTTTTGTAGCAATAATGGAACTGCCGTTTACCAAATTATTGGTAGTATCCAGTAATCTTTTTACAATTGTTTTATTATTGCTGCTAACCAGGCTATCCATTTTACTTTCTGGTTTGCCTGCCAGTGCTGTGGCTATTGTGCGCCCATGCATATCTGTATAACTTACACTGTACTGCCCGTTGGCATCCCGTACCATATTTTTTGTATAGTGCGATGCATTGCCCACTTCGGTACCAAAGAGTGCATCCAGTTCTTCCTGGTCGGCACTGCCATAAAAATATCTTGACTCGTGGCTAAAACCTCTATAATCGGGCTGGTTAATCTGAAACTCTTTACCCACGCCACCCTGCATGGTTACCCTGCCTGTGTTATCGGGTGTGTAGCGGGTTTCTGTAAACGGAAATAAAAATGCATTGGGTATATACCTGTTCATCCCGGTAAAATATGCCGTATTGTTTGAAGAATAATATAAGGAAGCGCCAGACATGGTACCCATGCCAGGTAAAAGTGCATTACAGTTATTGAGGCCTGCAGTAGCATCTGCATCAAAAATAGTTTTATCATAATCTGCCCCATTAATATCCCGGTTAAAATGCGGGGTATAACCGATAAGCCTGTTTAGTGTGGGTGCAGGCATTACCTGTATTACGGGCCTGCCCTGGTAATCGTACATGGTTTCGGCCACTACGGTAAAACAGGTGTTGTTGTCTTTGGTAACTGTTTGGCGGCTTTTTAAAACGCCATCAAAATACTGCACTACCGATTTTCGTTTTCCTTCTTCTGCATAGCTTGTACTGGCCTGCCAGTTTAAACTGCGCTCATGCCCTGCAAAACCATAGCTGCCCAAACCAGAAGCGTAATTGCTGCTCCATACCGCTTCTATGCGCTGGCCATTTTGTTTTACCCTAACCGGCCTTACCCTGAAAAAAAGTATGCCGCCATTATCGTACAAAACAGGTATTTGATAATTTTCGTTTGTAATGCTTACCCTTGTGGCATTATTGGCAAATATTTTTTTAGGGTCAATGGAAGTTGTGTTTATGATATAATAATTGGTTATTGCTGTAGAGTCAATGTAAGCCCACTCCAGGTCGTATTCATCGGCCACGGCTATTTTGCCCCAGCTTACCATATATTCTCCTTTACTGCTGCAGGAATCGGCATCGGTTAAAGACCCGGCAATACCGGCTATGTTCTGTATTATATTTATATTGGGATCAAAGGCATATTCCCTTGTTACTTTTATTTCGTTTTCCAGCAGCAGTACATTTTTATAACTGGCAAAAGTACCGGATGATGAAACAGAGGTTACGCTGAATATTTTTGCTTTGGAAAGAAAGCCACCGGTAAAATTATATACGGCTTTGCTTTGATAATTTCTAAATTTATTATACTCTACAAACAGCGTTTGTAAGGCAGAGGAATCCTGCACCACTGTAGCACCTACCAGTTTGCTGAAATAAACTTTAAAGGTTATGGTTACTTTAAAAGTATCGGGCAAAGCAATATTAGCATACTCATCTATTTTAAAAGTTATAAAGTTTGCCACACTAAAAGTACTTTGTGTGGGGCGCAGTGCCAGGTTATAAAATACCGTATCCTGCACAATATTAAAAGAGTCTTTTGCAATTTGATTTGTACTGCCCCGCAAAGGAAGTGCAGCATATTTTTCATCTGTAGCCATAGCTTTTGTGCCGGCTATTATTTGAAAAATTAAGAAAAGAAAAATCAATTTTGATATGGTGCATTTCAAATTGTAGCTGGCTGGTGGAGACACCAGCCAGGGCAGCCCGCCGTGG
>JAYVGA010000255.1:0-14644 GCA_043772635.1 Chitinophagaceae bacterium | reverse complement strand
CACTAAAACAACAAAAAAATGGGGAAACAGGTTTTACTTAACTACCTGGAACTTTTCTGACTGGGTAATTGTACCGTTTTTATCTCTTACCTGGAACACATAAATACCCCTGTAAAAATCGTCGAGGTTTATGGTAATACGGCTGGGCATTTTTTTAATATCATATACTTTTTTACCCATAAAATTATATACCTGCAGGGAATAGTAGTTATCGCTGGCTTTGTTAAACTCAAAAGTTATAACAGAACTGGCGGGGTTGGGGTAAAATTTTATCAGCTTTGCAGATACAGTTCCATCAATTGGGGCTGTCTTGTTTTGAGCGAAAGAAGTAAAATTTAATCCAATAATAAAGGTTGATATGTAAATAATTTTTTTCAACTACGTAAAAGTAGGCTAATCTTTTAATCTTTTATATTAAAATTTATCCAATTCATATGCACGTGTTTATAACGCATCTACCCATTTTATAGTATGGTTACGCTATGTAAATTTTTAAGCCAGCTCAGCTAATTTTTTATCTATGGCTTCAAAATTTGGCATATCGCCGGGATTATCCAATACTTCTGCATACTGGAGTATGCCATTTTTATCTATGATAAAGGCAGATCTTTTGCTTACTCCCTTCATACCCATATTTGAAAAAGATTCATGAATGGCTTCGTATAAATTGGAAACATCCCGGTTAAAATCGCTGAGCAAAGGAAAATTATATTGCTGTTCTTCTTTGTACTTAGCAAGTGTAAATACAGAATCTACAGAAAGGCCTAGTACTTCTGTACTGCCATTGTTGTATTTATTTATACCGTCTCTTACTGAGCAGAGTTCTTTGGTGCATACGCCGGTAAATGCCTGTGGAAAAAACAATAATAAAACATTTTTATTCCCTTCAAAATCGCTGAGGTTTACCTTTTCTTTTGCTGAATTATAAAGGCTAAACCCAGGTGCCTTTTGTCCGATATGTAGTGCCATGCTTTGCAAGTATTTTTTTGAATAATATTTTAGTAAACAAAAATACTTTCTTTATGTTCAAAAAAAATTGGGCTAAATAGAAGGGGTGCATTTAATTTTTTTTGTAGAGAGTATATTAGATTGCAGAATACACCTTGTGACCGATACCTGCAGCATCTCCCGGCAGATACTTCGCTATGCTCAGTATGACACCCGCATTGCGGCAGTGGCCCGGGTTTATACAATTGATGATGCTAAGCTGTCATCCCGAAGCGCCAGCGAGGGATTTGCCGGGAGATGCTGCAGACATCCTCTAATAAAGAGTTTGTATTTGTAAGGCAGCTATATTTTAAAGGTGGACAACTCTCTGCGAATTTGAAATGCGCCTAAATAAAAACCCCGCCAAATAGCAGGGTTTTGTAATCCAAACAATCCATAAAAACAAATCGTTCCTAAACTACAGGAATAATTTTTATGATGCTGAATGATACAAATTTTAAATATGCAGATAACACACCAGTTACGATGTGGTTAAATAAAATATGCCTGCAGAAAAAACATTTATGCTAAAGCAATTATTTATTTTATACGGTCATCAGGGAAAAAACCTGGGGAAAATAGTTTTTGTATGGTCATTGGTTTGAGGTTTTAAGAGATAAGCTGTATTTACGAGTTAGCTAACGCCAAACAGGATGTATTTAGTATGTGACCTATAATAATAAGGGCACAACTTATCCACAATAAAAACTTAAGTCGCAGAAATTATAGCCGTTGCATATGCAAAACTGTAGGTGCAGTGCTGCCCCAGGGAGCCAGTTCCATAACGGGCAGGTCTTTTTTTGTAAACCTCCAGGAGCGGTTTAAAAAAACAATTTGCGCAGGCACATTTGGTTGATTGATGATGATGGTGAGTTTCCCATAATCTTCATTGCATGCCCAGGTACCGGTGTAGGTTACGCCGTTTTTAGTTCCCGTCATTGGTCCATCCAGATAAGTATTTTTTAAAAGTTTAAATACCCAACCGGAGTATTGTGCAGTAATATCGGTGCCATTATCGTTGGCCAGCGACACAATGAAATCTTTGTTTAAAACATTTTCTTCAAAATATTTTTGATACAAATCCTGTGTAGGAGTTATTGGGCCATTTTTACTACAGCCCTGCAATAAAAGAATAACTACAGCAAAGGAGAGTGCAATAACAAATCTCCATTTGTACAAAAATCCGGTAAGGGAAAAATTATATGGTTTCATAAATGCCTGAATATTTTTTTGTGGCATAGTTTATAAAAAAACTGCTGTTTAAAGCCTGGCCGGTAGCCCTGCTGCACAACTCTTCTGATGTATAATAACGCCCAAATTTATAAATATGTTGTTGCAGCCAGTTTAAAACAATTTGATTGTTGCCCATGGCTATCTCCTGCTCTACAGACGGGTTTTGCTGCACAATAGCTGCATACATTTGTGCTGCGTATAAACTGCCGGTACTGTAGGTAGCAAAATATCCAAAACTGCCATGGCTCCAGTGCACATCCTGCAGGCATCCCTGTTTATCATCCGGTACGGTTACCCCTAAATATTTTTTATACAATTCATTCCATATTGCAGGAATATCTTTTGCAATAATACTGCCATCTATCAGTTGCTTTTCTATTTCGTAGCGTATCATTACATGAAAATGGTACGTTAATTCATCTGCCTCCGTTCTGATAAGAGAAGGCTGCACTTTATTGATGGCTTTGTAAAAAGCCGGTATAGCCCCCTCTATCTCCCCCAAAGGGGGAGGAAATGGAGAAGATTGGTGCGAAGATGAAGCAGGTATATTTTGTAAATCTGATCTAAATTGTTTTGGAAATTTTTCCTGAAGCAATGAATAGTTGTATTGCCAAAAAGGCAATCCTCTTCCTATACAGTTTTCCCAAAGCCTGCTCTGGCTTTCGTGAATACTGAGGCTGCAGTATTCTCCCAGGGGCAGACCATATTCCTGTGCAGGCAAACCCTGTTCGTACAGTGCATGGCCACCTTCGTGTATGCAGCTCCAGAGCATACTGGCAAAATCATTTTCGTTTATCCTGGTGGTTACCCTTACATCATTGCTGTTAAAGTTTATGGTAAAAGGATGCTCGCTTATATCCTGCCGGCCGGCTTCAAAATCAAAATGCATGCGCTTAAGTATTTCCATACCCAGGGCCCATTGTTTGTCTTTATCAAAATGCTTTTTTAAAAAAGAATCATCCACGGCTGGTTTATCTTTAATTTTTTGTAACAGCTGCAGCAGTTGTGGTTTTAAAGAAGCAAATAAAGCATCCACAGTTTCCACAGTAAGGCCACGGTCGTAATCATTCATCAGGGCATTGTAGGGATGTTTTTCGTAACCCAGCAAATCGGCTTCCTGTTTTTTTAATTCAATAATTTTATGCAGGGGCTCTTGAAAAACAGCAAAAGAATTTTCTTTGCGTGCCTGTATCCATGTATGAAAACTTTTGTTTACGGCTTCGCTCATTTGCCGCACAAAAGATGAGGGAAGTTTTTTGTTTTTATTGAAATCATACAAACTGAGCTCCACATTTCTTTTTTCATGAGCGGTTAAATCATCTTTATTTACCAGTTCATTTAAAAGACTGCCCAGCTTTTCATCTGTAAATTTTTCGTGGGCCAGTTCGTTTAGTGTGGCTATCTGCCTGCCCCTTATCTCTGCCCCTTTTGGAGGCAGGTAAGTTTCCTGGTCCCACTGCAAAAGTGCCGATGCATATTTTATATCTGCAATTTTTTGGAGGGTGGTTTTGTATTGGGAGTAACGAGTTTCGGAGTTCATGAGTAGAAGTTATTACTTGTTGACCTTTTTAAATAATGATAGACTTTCTAAAAGTTTAGCCGTTACGATATTCTCACATTAATATTGTAACGCTTCTATATGAATTTTGTAAAAATACTTCCCTTCAGTTAATTAACTGCAAACCCACACAAGAAAATTGCCGGCAAATATTTTACACCGGCAATTTTTTTAGAATACCTGCCTGTATTGCTAAAATGCAATTGAGGACATTTTTATTTTTATAAAGTTTTGTATTTGAAGATTAGTTTTTGTGTAGAGACACCTGCATCATTAATATATGTGAAATTTAAAATTACAGGATACCCGGCGGAATTATATGAATAAATGAAATTCCCTTTTAAACGTTCAAAAGGATTAGCAGAGCCATTGTAGGGTTCATCTGATGTGAGCAAGTTATTATTTCCAATGCCTATACCATATCCGGTGGTGAATATTGGGAAGGTTTTAGTGATGCCTAATTTTGTAAATATATTAATACTGTTGTCGTACGTAAAGGTAGATATCCCATCTAAACCCTGGGTTGATCCATTTTTTATAGAAAGTATAATATTTCCCCTTGTATCGAGAATAGCAGTATCACTTCTGTATTCAGTATTATTCTGTGGATCGGACAGCAAATATATATTTTTAGAATTTCCAAAAATTTTACCCGGAGCATACTTGTAATGGCTTACTTCTTCGCTTCCCGTATATCCGCTAACCCCGAACGAGGAAAAAAATTCTCTTACTGAATCGGTAATTTTTTGTCCTTGGCTGTTATAAAAAAAATAGGCAATACTGCTGTCAAAACCTTCCCTTGTATCTACCGAAATATATTTATAGGGAAGGGTATCTGTACCACTATAATAATAATTTTCAGTTAGCAACCCCGTACTACTGCCATCTAAAACAGAATCTTTAGTTGACGTCAGTCTATGACTTGCATCATAATAAAATGTTTGCACCTCTTCACTATCTATGCCGTTTTCCGCAAGAAAAAATATTTTATCCAGATAATTACTATCCCCTACCGTACCCGGAAGAGGAACCGTTTCTACACTTATTTCTTTTTGGCAGGCACTTAGGTAAATACCAAGAGATACCAGGAACAGAAGAAAACATTTTTTATTTTTCATTTTAATTATTTTTTTAAAATGTGGCATATACATAACGATAAAAAATTTTACAAAGCAATTTTAATCCTTAGTGATACCGTGGTTTTATCCCTATATTTTTTACAACGACTTATACACAAATGAAACTTTATAAATAAACGAAGGATCTGAGGGATCAGGATAATATATCTGGTAAGGATAGCCGTTTGGCTTGTATAAATATTTTCCTGTTAAATCTTCGTCATATAGATAATACGAAATACCATTGTTAAAACTTTCTTCCCGTACTTTTAGCCTGTTATTTATTTGTGGCATGTGTTTATGTAATGTTTCTCCAGACGGAAATATTATATAAGTTTTAGAGTTGCTGAGTTTTGCAAAAGGAGAGGGTTTATCATCGTAATTGAACGAAGAAATAACAGTTCTTGAATAATCACCATGTTTTACATTAAAGACAATATTACCATTTAAAACTGTTGCCGTATCAAATGTTTTGTTTACATAAGTCCCTGAATAATCTATGGTAGAATCTTTTGCTAAACCATATATTTTATCTCCTGAATATTGGTAATAATTAAGAGAATAGGTAAGGCTTGTACCGTTGCTCAGTAGTAATACGGAATCTTTTATCCGTTTACCTAAAGAATTAAAATAAAAATAGGAAATAGTAGTATCCAATTGAAAAGTGTTACCATCACCGTAAATATAAATGGATTTATATGGAAGGGTATCACTGCCATTATAAAAATATTGATTGTCACTAAACTCTGGATAACCAATTTCTGCAGATACGGCTTTCATCCTGATAACCCTTTTATTTGCATCATAGGTATAAGTCCATATATTAAATGTATCTGCTACACCCCCATCAATTTCTATATCATATATTTTATCCAGGTAATTACTATCCGCTACCGAACCCGCAGGAGGAAGCGTATCTACACTTATTTCTTTCTGGCAGGCGGTAAAGCTTATGGCAAAAATGAGGATAACCGCAAAAAGTTTCGTTGCAATTTTCATAAAAGGAATATTTTAATAGTTGGATTGAGTTTAACTTTAATTGTATAAATATACAGGAATGAATATATACGAACTAATAAAAGCGCTGGAAACAATCGCCCCTCCTGCTCTCCAGGAAGATTATGATAATGCCGGGCTGATTACGGGAAATAGCGGGTGGGACTGTACTGGTGCTGTTATATGCCTGGATGCTACAGAAGATGTAATTAAAGAAGCCATAGAAAAAAACTGCAACCTGGTAATTGCCCATCACCCTATTATTTTTAAAGGATTAAAAAAAATTACCGGAAAAAATTATGTGGAGCAAACCATCATTACCGCCATAAAAAATGACATTGCTATTTATGCCATTCATACCAACCTGGATAATGTAATAGATGGAGTAAACGGCAAAATTGCCGATTTGCTGGGTTTGGTAAACCAGCGCATACTTGCACCAAAAACTAACCTACTGCAAAAATTAGCTGTATTTGTGCCGGCGAGTGGTAAAGAAAATTTGCTGGCAGCATTGTTTGTTGCCGGTGCGGGGGATATTGGCCACTACAGCGAATGCAGCTTTAGCACAGAAGGCATGGGCAGCTTTAAAGCAGCCCCCGGCACTAACCCTTATGTGGGTAATATTTGCCAACAACACCTGGAAAAAGAAGTAAAAATTGAAGTGATTTTGCCGGCCTGGTTGCAAAGCCAGGTACTTACCGCCATGAAGGCTGCTCACCCTTACGAGGAAGTGGCCTATGATATTTATAGCCTGGCAAATGTGTACCCGCAAACAGGGGCCGGCATTATGGGAGAACTTAAGGAGGCGGTTTCCGGGGAGCAAATGCTTAATGTTTTGCAACAACTATTTAAAATACCGGCCATAAAACACACTGTATTTACCGGCAGGCCAATAAAAAAAGTAGCCCTTTGTGGCGGTGCCGGTAGCTTTTTAACCGGAGCGGCTATAGCTGCCGGGGCAGATATATACATTACTGCAGATATTAAATACCACGAGTTTTTTGATGCAGAGGGTAAGTTGCTACTGGCCGATATAGGACATTATGAGAGTGAGCAATTTACCATAGACCTGTTGTTTGATATTTTGAAGAATAATTTCCCTAACTTCGCCGTCCTAAAAACAAGTACAAATACCAACCCTGTCAGGTATTATAAATAGCCCCCTAACCCCTGAAGGGGGAAGTGGAGAATAATATTAATAGCTTTAAGCCCCTTTAGGGGTTTGGGGCAACAAACAAAATAAAAACAATATGGCTTCAGTTAAAGAATTTTCGGTAGAAGAAAAATTAACTTCCCTTGTTCGCTTACAAAAAATTGACAGCAAGCAGGATGAAATACAGATTCTGAAAGGTGAATTACCTATGGAAGTAAAAGACCTGGAAGATGAAATTGAAGGCTTACATGCCCGCCAAACCCGTGTGGAAGAAGAAATAAACGGCATCACCGATTTTATTGAGCAAAAGAAAGCTGCTATTAAAGAAGCCCAGGAGCTGATAAAAAAATACGAAAAACAAAGTGAGAACGTAAAGAACAACCGGGAGTTTGAAGCCATTAACAAAGAAATTGAAATGCAGCAGCTGGAAGAAAAGTTGTGCGAAAAACATATTAAAGATGCTACAGAAGAAGTAGCCGAAAAAGCCAAACAACTGGAATTTGCTAAAAAAGCGGTTACAACAAAAGAAGCTAACCTTAATGGTAAAAAAGGAGAACTGGAAAAAATTATTAACGAAACAGAGAAAGAAGAAAAACATTACGATAAAGAAGCTGCAGCTGCAAGGGGCCATGTAGATGAGCGTTTACTGCTGAGCTACGACCGCATACGCAAAAATTACCGCAATGGCCTGGCAGTGGTACCAGTAGAAAGAGATAGCTGCGGTGGTTGTTTTCATGCTATTCCTCCGCAAAAACAAAGTGAAATAAAACTGCGTAAAAAATTAATGGTTTGCGAAAACTGTGGCCGCATACTGGTTGATGCAGAACTAAACGATTCTATAGAGGTTAAATAATATTAACAGCAATTGTTTAAAAAGCCATTCTTTAAAGGATGGCTTTTTTGTTTTTATTTTTTTACTTGAAGGATGCATTGCATGCAGGGAAGAAGAGGGTGGAGAAAAAATGCTGATAACATGTACGGTGAATGTTTATAAAAGAATTTTTCTATTTTTTACACGAAAAGATTTTATTACAAAATAAACTGTTGGTAAAAATATCAATACCAAAATTACCGGTAAAGTCCATTTTTGCAATTCTTCTGCAACGCCCTTTGCAGCCAGGTAAACAGATAAAATAATTATCCAGAATACTGCTATCAAACTAAGCTTTAAATACCTCACCATTCTTGTTGCATTTGTATAAAAAGGCAATGCATTTTCCTGGGTGATGTTTACGGAGTAATTGTAAATGGCCGGTAACCTGTTAAGTAGGGTAAGAAATAAAAATAAAAATGTGACTATGCCAGGCAATAAAAACAGGGCTGCTTTACCACCGTAATTATCAGGTTTTGCAGAAGCATTAAAATGGATGGGAATAATACGGGGTGATGTATAATAACAGTATACCGCAAAAAGCCACATGCATATTAAAAGTAACAAACACAAGACTTCTGCTATTTTATCTGCACTGCTTAATGAGAGTTTAACAGTGGGTTTTTGCTCCATTATTTTTTTTAAAAAAATATCATTTAAAAAATCAGCCTCTCTTTTTTTTCTTTTTTTCAGGATAAATCTTTTGTGCTTTTTCCAGTATTTGAAGAAATTCATTTTGCAGGTAATTTGTTCTGTCTGCTGCAGGCGATGCCACAGAAATTACCAGGGGCCAGTCCGCATTTTTAATATATTTAGACTGCTTTAGTTTAAGGGCAAACATGGTTACCGCTGTAGCAAACTGCAGCTCATGGTTGATGCTGTCGAAAGGGAGAAAATTATTTTTAACCTTATAGTTAAGAATATTGGAAGAGGTATCGTTGCAAAGGCTGTAGCGCAATGCGAGGGAACCAATTTCGTCAGCAGCAAAAAGGGTGTTAGAAACAGGGATACTTTGTTGTGCTGCGGGTACAATTTCAAAAATAGCCAGGGTGCTGTTGCCGCTTCCTATTTCGCCTCCCTCCAGGTCGCTGCTCATGTCTGTAATGGCCTCCCTCTTATTATCAAAACCAATAAGCCTGTATTCTTGTACCAGTGATGGATTAAACTGTATGTTCATAAAGACATCATCTGCCACTGCATAAAATGTTTGGGTAAGTTCTTTTACCAATACCTTTTCTGCTTCGTTAATATCATCAAAATAAGCATAATTACCATTCCCTTTTTTTGCCAGGGTTTGCAATTTAGAATCTTTAAAATTGCCCATGCCCACGCCCAGGCAAGTAAGGTACACGCCCGTTTGCCGCATGTTGGTTATTAATTCATCCATGGCTTTTTCAGAGGTTTCCCCCACATTAAAATCGCCATCGGTGGCCAGTATTACCCTGTTGTTTCCACCCTTAATAAAAGTACTTTGAGCCAGCTTGTATGCCGTGCGTATGGCAGACTCTCCAGGGGTATCTCCTGCGGCAGTTAGCTCTTCTATAGATTGAATAATTTTTGCTTTATCAGCACCCGATGTAGGCTGCAGCCATATACCCACCGTGCCCCCATACATTACAATTGATACAGTATCTTTAGGTCTAAGGTTTTTTACAAAAGATTGAAATGCAGCTTTTAAAAGTGGCAACCTGTTTGGCATATCCATACTACCCGATACATCTATTAAAAAAACAAAATTGCTGGGAGGTACTTTATTTAAATCTAATTTTTTTGCACTGATATTTAAAAAAAGTAATTGTTCATTTGCATTCCATGGGCAGCCTGTTAACTGGCTGTTGATATTAAATAATTCACCGTCCCTGGGCTCCCGGTAATGCAGATTAAAATAATTTACCAATTCCTCTACCCTCACCGCATCTGGCGGAACCGTACTTTTCATATTTATAAACCTGCGCACATTGCTGTAAGAAGCTTTATTTACATTTAAAGAGAAACCGGTATTTGGAAACTGACTGGCGTTTACAAATTCATTTTCTACCAGTTGAAAATAAGTTTCATCGTTTACAAACCAGTTATACTTTGCAGACTGTTTAAGATCTCTTGTAACAGATATGAGCTTGTGTTTATTTTTTGTTACATAATCTGCAGATATATTAAGTACTACATTTTGCCAGGCATCTGTTTTAACCTTTATGGTTTTAGATTCGTATCCATCCAGCGAAAAAGTAAGAGAATCGTAGGGCTTTGATACGGTGAAACCAAAGCTGCCCTGTGGCCCGCTACTGTACATAGATTTTACAGAATGCACAAATATTTTTACATTTTGCAGCGGTTGATTTTTATTGTCTTTAACAATACCACGCAGGTAATACTGCCCCAGGGAAGGCAATACTACAAAAAGGGTTAAACAATATAAAGCAAGTTTTTTCAAGCCATCGGTAATGAGGTAAAAATTAATTGTTTTACATAAGGTACCTCTTAATAAGAAAACGCTGCTGCTTAATCTTCTACCAACCTGTAAATTTCTTTAAGGTTGCGGCCAAGGCCATCGTAATCCAAACCATAACCCAGCAAAAATTTATTAGGAACATTAAACCCAAGATAATCCATCATAACAGGATATTTTAAAGCCTCCGGTTTATGAAGTAATGCTACAATTTTTAAAGATGCCGGTTGCTGATTGTGCAGCTGCGGTAAAAATTCTGTAAGGGTTTTGCCGGTATCCACAATATCTTCCAGCACTATTACATGCCGCCCTTTTAACGATTCATCCAAACCAATAGAGGTAATAACATTACCTGTACTGCGGGTGCCTTTGTAAGAAGCTAATTTTATAAAACATACTTCCGGTTCGCAATTTAACTCCTTAAACAAATCGGATGCAAACATGAACGACCCGTTTAATATAGCAATAAATAAAGGATTCTTGCCGGCATAATCGGTATTAATTTCCTTTGCCAGTCTTTTAACCTGCTCATCTATCTGCGCAGCAGTTAAGTAAGGAACAAATTTTTTATCTTTTACCTGGATGAGAGACATAATTTTATTTTGCAATTATTAATTGTTGGCCCGTTTTAAGATTATCAGCAGCTAACTGGTTCCATTCTTTTATATCCTCTACTGTGATGTTGTATTTTTTTGCAATACTGTACAAACCTTCTTTAGGCTGCACCTGGTGCAGTAATGCGGCTGCCGGCTTTGGCGGTATTAATGCGCTTGGTCTTAACCTTATCATTGTACCTGTTTTTACCCTGCTGTTTTCTGCCAGCTGGTTGTACTCTGCCAGCTTAGGCAACTGTACCCCATTGTTTTGAGAAATATCATATAGGGTTTCATATTGCAGTGCAGTATAAATATCCCGGTTGCCTTCTTTGTGTTTTTTTTCAAGGTATATCCACTGATCTTCTATTAATAAACCATCCTGCGCAAGATCATTGTACTCCAGTAGTTTTGAAAGAGCAATATCATTTTCTGTGGCAATGGCCAGCAGAGATGTACCTCTAAAAGCCATTACTGCTTTGAGCTTATTAAAATACTGGTTACTTTTATTTTTCCTGTTAGAAAAAATCTTTTTAAATATATTGGATTCTTTTGGAGCTACGTTTTGGCTGGGCAGGCTGGATGTTTTAATGGAAGCCGGCTCACTGCTGTTCTCTGTATTTACCTTCCCCACCTGGCCTGCTGAGCCCTGCATAAAATTGTACTGCTGCAGATTATATTTTTCAATATTGCTGATGAGTATTTGCGGATAACGGGGATTGGTAGCATAGCCTGCTTTTTTTAAGCCATATGCCCAGCCTTTATAATCTGTAATATCCAACAAAAACAAAGATGCATAGCGGGGTGTATTATACAGATAATCGCTGTGATCCATATAACTTTCTTCTGCATTATTATACTTTCTAAAACACTCATTGGGGGCATCATCGGTGTGGCTTACGCTCATACCCGTCCAGTTGCTTTTACATTTAATACCAAAATGATTGTTTGATTTTTTTACAAGATCGCTGTTACCATTTTCTGTTTCAAGAATACCCTGTGCCAGGATGATGGATGCCGGCACACCCAATCTTTTCATTTGTGCAATGGCAGCATCCTTATATGTATCCACGTACTCCTGCACCGTCATCCTTTGTGCCTGTACATTAGCTATTATAAAAAACCCTACAATTGAAACAATTGTTTTAAACATGTTTTAATTTTTCTTTATTAACATTAACCCGTCTCTAACGGTAAGCAATACCTGCTCTACCCTGGTATCGTTTTTTACATGCTCATTAAAAGCCTGTATGGCCTGTGCATTTTTTCCCTTTACTTCTTCTTCCAGCACCTGCCCGTGAAACAATATATTATCTGCAATTATCCACCCGCCGCGTTTTAACCTGGGCAAAGTTAATTCGTAATAATTAATATAGTTCAGCTTATCGGCATCTATAAATATAAGATCCCAATCCTCTTCCAAGGCCGGTATGATCTGCAAAGCATCTCCCAGGTGCAATTGTATTTTATTTACATAAGCAGATTTATTAAAATACTGTTGTGCAGTTGCTGCATCTTCTGCTCTTATCTCTATCGTATGCAATACAGCATGCTCCTGCAGCCCTGTTGCAAGGGATAACGCACTAAAGCCTGTAAAAGTGCCTATTTCCAGTATTTTTTTTGGAGAGAGCATCTGGCTAATCATCTCCAGCAATTTGCCTTGTGTGCTTCCGCTAAGCATATGCGCATGTGAATGATTTGCTATGGTATCTTCTTCTATCTTTTGTAATAAGGCATCCTGCTCAGATGAATAATGCTTTGCATACCACTCAGCCTTTTCGTTAACCAGCTGCATCGTTAATTTATTTTTTCAGTAGATTTTTTTGAAATTATTAACAGGCCTAAAAAAGTAATGAGGCCATTTATAAGGATCAATTCGTTTCCAATTTTGTACCCATTAAAAATACTTTCAGAAATACCCTGCCAGCCCAACTGCATATGCAATTTATCTTCGTACCATTTTGGGCTGCTCAGCATATCCAAACCCAGGGCAAGCATTGGAGCAATAATACATACTGCCCATATAAGATTTTCTTTTAGTTTTCTTTTGGTTAAAATACCAAAGGCAAACAAACCCAGCAAAGGCCCGTAAGTAATACCTGCAAATTTTAAAATAAAATCTATGATAAGTTTATCATTAATAAATTTAAAAATGAGTACGAGCAGAAAAAATAACACCGCAAAACTAAAATGCACTTTAAGCCTCGTACGTTTTTTTGTTTTTTCATCCGCAGTACTTTTATTAAGCCCAAGTATATCTATACAAAAGCAGGAGGTAAGAGAAGTGATGGCACCATCTACACTGGGGAACAATGCAGATATTAATGCAATAATAAATAACACTCCGATGGTGCCGCTAAACTTATCGCTTAAAGCAATAGTAGGAAAAAGATCATCGGGCGCTGCGGTAATATTATTGGCGCTTGCATATAAATAAAGTATGCCGCCCAAAAATAAAAACAGGAAGTTTACCACCATGAGAACGGCAGTAAACGTCATCATATTTTTTTGGGAGTCTTTAAGATTTTTTACACTGATGTTTTTCTGCATCATTTCCTGGTCGAGCCCCGTCATGGCAATGGCGATAAACATACCGCCCACAATATGTTTCATAAAATAAGAACCGGCTTTTACATCGGTATTAAAAATTTGTGTATAGCCTTTATCCGACAGCATGGATAGTGCCCCGGAAAAATCGGTGCCCAGTGCTTTTATAATTACAATAATACAAACCACCAGGCCTATCAGCATACCCGAAGTTTGCAAAGTATCTGTATAAATAATTGTTTTTACGCCGCCTTCAAAAGTGTATAACAATATCATGAGCAGGATAACAAAAGTGGTAGCAATAAAAGGAATTCCCAATTTATCGAGAATGAAAATCTGCAGAATATTTATAACAAGGTAAAGCCTTGCCGTAGCGCCTACCGACCTGGAGAGGATGAAAAAAGATGCGCCTGCTTTGTGTGCATTTATACCAAAACGTTTTTCCAGGTAGGTATAAATGCTGGTAAGGTTCATGCGGTAAAACAAGGGCAGTAAAACATACGCAATAGTGATGTACCCAAAAAGATATCCAATTACTATTTGAAAATAATAAAAATTTCCGGTGCCCACACCGCCCGGCACACTTACAAATGTTACTCCGCTAAGCGATGTGCCTATCATACCAAAAGCCACCAGCATCCAGTTGCTTTTGCGGTTGCCAATAAAAAAAGATTCGTTGTTAGACCCCCTGGAGGTAAACCATGCCACTGCCAGCAATACTAAAAAATACCCTATTACAAATGAAAATAATACTACAGGAGACATATAGGTGTTTTATTAATTTATTAATTACAGTAATAATTTTTGAAGATAAAGAAAATTGCTTTCCCTTTGCGCTTAAAATAATTATATGACGATAAAAGCCGTTGACATTTTTTGCGGAAGCAAAGCAGGAAACAATCCTTTGTTTGAAGAACATACCAGGCAAATGGGGCATTTGCTGGCAGAAAAAAATATCAGCATTATTTATGGCGGAGGCAATAAGGGGCTGATGGCAGCAGTGGCCAATGCTGCTTTGGAAAAAAACGGAAAAGTAATTGGCATTATTCCTAAAGTATTATCGGAGTGGGAGCACCAGCACGATGGCTTAACAGAATTACATATTACAGAAACCATGCACAGCCGCAAAGAAATGCTGTATG
>JAYVGA010000254.1:0-5420 GCA_043772635.1 Chitinophagaceae bacterium | reverse complement strand
TATACCTCCCACTGCGGCGCCAATAATTGCACCCAATGCAGTGTTTCCTTTTTTGCCCACATTGTTTCCGATAATACCACCAATAACAGCACCACCAGCAGCGCCCACTGCTACTCCTTTATCCTGTTTGCTCATCCGTTTGGTGCTGTCGCAACCTGTTGCTATCATTCCTATAGATGCAGCAACCAATAAACTTTTTATACTTATATTTTTCATTTTAGTGTTTTAGAGATAAAGAGATAATTATTTTCAAATTAGTTTTTTACAAAATTATAAATGAAAGAAGCCTGCTTACCTTCAAACATCACATCATTTCTAAGCTGCATCTTTGTTTTATCCAGCTGAAGTATGGTGAAGCGGTAACCTGCACTGCCCTCATCTACTTCTTTTAATTTATCATCCAGTTTTTTAAACTGAAATAATTTGGGCTGATCTTTTGCCTCGTAAATACTCCATCTTAAATTTCTTTTTACTGCTACGCATTCGCCCGCATTTTGGGTAATGGTATAAGTACCAAGGCTGTTGTTTTGATTAAAGCTCCAGTTGCTGCCTACAAAACATTTAATATCTGCTTCATTTAAAATTTGGGTTTTAACGGCTCCGGTTATACCCTCGGTAACTACAGTTTGCAGTTGCCATTTTCCATCTATATCATTTTTGTAACTACGGGCTTCTTTAGAGGTAGCACAGGAAGCTAAAATAATAACAGCAAAAAAAATGGGGATTATTGATTTGAGTTTTTTCATATAGTTTGTTTAAGGTTTAAATGGCATTTTTCAATTATAATGCCAAACACAGGCTTATAAAAATATAACGCCTCGCTCATCCTAAAAAATTTCTATAAAATATCATTTAAATCCGCCACAGCAGCGGTTTAAGTAACTGCTGTAAACTGGTTTAAAAAGCGGATATCGTTTTCGCTAAACAGCCTCAGATCTTTTATCTGGTAACTCAACATGGCAATTCTTTCTACACCCATCCCAAATGCAAATCCTGTATATTTATTAGAGTCTATAGCACAGTTGTCTAACACTTTCGGATGCACCATGCCACATCCCAATATTTCTACCCAGCCGGTTTTTTTACAAACATTACAACCTTTACCACCGCATATCAGGCAACTGATATCCATCTCTGCACTTGGCTCTGTAAAAGGAAAATAAGAAGGGCGGAAACGAATCTCTACATCAGCACCAAACATCTCCTTCACAAAAAAATACAGGGTTTGTTTCAGATCGGCAAAAGAAACATTCTCTGCAATGTATAATCCTTCTACCTGGTTAAAAAAACAATGGGCTCTTGCACTAATGGTTTCGTTGCGGTACACACGGCCCGGGCAAATAATGCGGAGAGGCAGTTTGCCTTTTTCCATTTCTCTTATCTGCACATTGCTGGTGTGGGTACGCAATAACCAATCGGGATTTTTAAGAATATAAAAGGTATCCTGCATATCTCTTGCCGGGTGATTTTCCGGCAGGTTAAGTGCCGTAAAATTGTGCCAGTCATCTTCAATTTCCGGGCCTTCTGCCACAGAAAATCCAAGCCGGTTAAATATGGAAATAATTTTATTTTGTATAATGCTGATAGGATGGCGTGCCCCCACATTATCCGATGAGCCCGGAAGGGTAAGATCAATATCATTTACGACTGCGCCGGATGAAGAAGCGGTTGTTGCCTCTTTGAACGTTTCAAATTTTTCTTCTACAAAAACTTTAAATTCATTGAGCAATTGGCCTGCTTCTTTTTTTTGTTCTGCAGCTACATTTTTCATTTCGCCCATAATGGTTTTTACCAATCCTTTTGTGCCCAGGTATTTTATGCGAAAGGCTTCTATATCATCTTTAGTATCTGCAATAGCTTCTTTAATTTCTTTTTTGTATTGCTCTATTTGTGCCAACAATTTTTCCATGCGGCAAAGATAAAGGAAAAAAAGCCCCACTCCCTGACCCTCTGCCTGGAAGGGGAAGAGGGCAGCGCTTTAAAAACCTCACCCCTTTCCCCTCTCCTGAAGGAGAGGGGCAGTGCTTTAGAATATGTCCGGGCGTTGGTTCTTCCAATTTTGGCAGCAGCAAATAATTAAACATTATTAATTATTGTTGAACAAAGAAATATAGTTGATGTGGAAGAGAAGCCCCAACCCCTAACCCCTTCCCCGAAGGGAAAGGGGTTAGTACTTTAGAATAAACACAAACATTAGTTCTTCCAATTATTTCTTCAAATTATCATTGAACAATTTAGATTCATGTACAATTATATTCAAATGTTGATGTGGAAGATTTGAAGTTCATTATTGTTTGTTGAGCCGCTCCCTCTGCTTCAGGAGAGGGAGATGGAGGGTGAGGCTTTTCTGCACTGGTAAAAAATTATCCGGGACTAAACAATGAATTTGTGACAGATTCCGTTTTTATCAAAAAATAAAATCTTATTTTTAATTATCTAAAAAATAAAATTATGTCGTTATTTAAATCAGGTAATCCAATAGTAACAGAAAACAGGTTCCGGAGTACAGTACTGGAAGATGTAGTGCTGCACGATAATGCTATGACCATTAAAGGAACGCTCCAGAAATTTGGTTTTCTTTTTATCATGGTTTTGGGCTCTTCATTTTATTCGTGGAAAGAATTTGCCGCTGGTGGCAATGTAACTCCAATGATATGGACAGGAGCCATTGGAGGTTTGGTTATTGCCATCACCCTGGCTTTTAAACCGGTATGGTCGCCCTGGCTTGCCCCGCTGTATGCACTGCTGCAGGGCTTATTCATTGGTGCTATTTCGGCTATGTACAATACTGCATTTGCAACAATTGCTCCCAATATTATCATTAATGCAGTAGGTCTCACATTTGGTGTGGCAGCAGCCATGTACCTTCTGTTTAGTTTCAGGATTATAAAAGCCACCGAAAAATTTAAATCTGTTGTAATTTCTGCCACAGTTGGCATAGCCATTTTTTATATACTGGTAATGATGCTGCGTGCATTTGGGTATGAAAATATGCCCTTCCTGCACGAAGGCAGTGTACTCGGCATAGGATTTTCGCTTTTTGTGGTGGCCATTGCTGCACTTAATCTTATTCTTGATTTTGACATGATAGAAAAAGGTGCAGAAATGGGCGCACCAAAATATATGGAATGGTACGGCGCCTTTGGCCTTATGGTAACCATGGTATGGTTGTACCTGGAAATTTTAAGACTGCTTTCTAAAATAAGCAGCAGAAATTAAAGAGAAATATTTTATAAAAAGAGCCCAGGAAAAATCCGGGGCTCTTTTTATAAAATATTTTTTTAAAGAATACATCAAAGCTTTATTCTTTGTATCCTCACTGCATTTAAAATAGCCAGTAACGCCACACCCACATCTGCAATCACCGCCTCCCATAATGTAGCAATGCCGCCTGCACCCAAAATCAATACAATTACTTTTACAATCATGGCAATACTAATATTTTGCCAAACTATGCTGCGGGTTATTTTTCCAATTTTTATAGCAGTAACAATTTTTGAGGGCTGGTCGTTTTGAATAACTACATCTGCCGTTTCTATCGTAGCATCGCTGCCTAAACCTCCCATTGCAATACCTGCATCTGCCAAAGCCACTACCGGTGCATCGTTTACGCCATCGCCCACAAAAGCAATGTGTTTGCCTTCATTTTTTAATGCCTGTACTTTTTCTACTTTTCCTTCCGGAAGCAAATCTCCAAAAGCATTATCAATACCCACTTGTTTAGCTACTTCATCTACTACCGATTGTTTATCGCCGGATAGCATTACTGTTTTTATATTTAGCCTGTGCAGGTCTTTTACAGCCTGTGCGGCATCTTCTTTAATTTCATCGGCAATAGTAATATACCCGGCATATTTATTACTGATGGCTGTTACCACAATAGTATCTACAATTTTTTCTATCTCTGGCGGGTAAGCAATATTAAATTTCTTCAGCAGTTTTACATTGCCTGCAAGCATTTCTTTTCCATCAATTTTTCCTTTTAATCCATGGCCGGATATTTCTTCTACATCTTCTGCTTTTACTCCATTAGTAACTTCTCCTGCAAACTCCGTAACTGCTTTTGCAATGGGGTGTGTAGAATTTTTTTCAAGGGCAGCAATTAGTTTCACCAGTTCATTTTCATCAATACCATCCGGCACTACTTTCTGCACTTTAAAAACTCCTTTGGTCATGGTACCGGTTTTATCCATCACCACCACATTTATTTTTGTCATCACATCTAAAAAATTTCCACCCTTAAATAAAATGCCATTTTTGGATGCTAATCCAATGCCACCAAAATATCCAAGGGGAATAGATACTACCAAAGCGCAGGGGCAACTGATTACCAAAAAAACCAATGCACGGTAAAACCAGGTTTGAAATATATAATCAGCCACAAAAAAATAAGGTACTAAACAAACGGCAACCGCCAATGCAAAAACAATAGGCGTATAAATTTTTGCAAACCTGCTGATGAATAATTGTGTTTGCGATTTTCGGGCAGTAGCATCCTGCACCATTTCTAATATCTTGCTAAGCTTGCTGTCTTTAAAAAGCGATGTTACCTTTATTTCAGAAACTTTATCTAGATTAATCATGCCTGCTAAAACTACTTCTCCTTTTCGTTTTGTATCAGGTTTGCTTTCGCCGGTAAGTGCTGCTGTGTTAAATGTACCAGCATCCGAATTTAACTCACCATCCAATGCAACTTTTTCGCCTGCTTTTACCTGTATAATTTCATCTACCTGTATTTCGCTGGGATGAATAACCTGTGTTGTTCCGTTTCTCAAAACGGTTACTTCATCAGGCCTTATATCTAATAATGCTTTGATACTTCTCTTTGCTTTGCTCACTGCAGCATCCTGAAACCATTCGCCAATGGAATAAAAAACCATTACGGCCACGCCTTCGCTATAGGAGCCAATGGCAAATGCACCAATCGTGGCTACACTCATTAAAAAGAATTCATTAAAAAAATCAAATCTTTTAGCTTTGCGAAAAGCTAAGTTTAAAACATTATATCCCGCCAGCAACCAGGCAATTACATAAATAATTACATCTACAGGAAATACAGGTGTAAATTTAAAACCAAATTGCAGCACCAGCATCAGCAGCAATATGGCAAGCGAAGACAATAAAGGCAGGTGGGCTTTCCAGCCTGCAGTATCTTCCCCGCCATGATTATGATCATCCCCTTCCTCATCCTGTTCCTCTTCTTCATGCTGGTGTTCATCTGCATGGTTATGTGCATCTTTATTTTTGGGTTGATGAACCGCAGGTTTTTTTTGAACCTCTTTATCGTCTGTGCTGCAGCATTCCTGTGCCATATTAATTATTTTATGAAATAAAAAATGATAGTATTCCTGTTATCACTAATGTCCATCCTGTTATTATGCCCGACTTATGTTCCAGTGTGTGCCAATTTAATTTTAGTA
>JAYVGA010000253.1:0-3128 GCA_043772635.1 Chitinophagaceae bacterium | reverse complement strand
CAGCACCTGTTCATAATAAAATTTTAAAGCATTAAGCCTGCTGTGTGCAGTATTCTCACTGATGCCCAATTTTTCCATGGTGTGCACCATATAACGTTTTAAATGTTCGGCACTTAATGTATTTACGGGTTTATTTTTTAGCAGCTGCAGCAATTGTACAAACTCATTCCGGTAGGTTTTAATGGTGCTGGGGCTGTAGGCTTTTAATTGTAAGGTTTGAGTAAACTTTTCTAATTCCTGCATATTGGCTACACTAATATTTTGTATTAGTTTTAGTTGTGTAGATTTTAATGGAGCATCTGCTGCCTGTGCATTACTAACCTTATCCTGTATTCCTTTTTTCTTTAGCAGAAATTCTTTTAAACCAGTATGAATAATATTTGCCTGGTTTTTTGTACTGCTCACCAGGTTTTGATAATGAACCCGGCTTAAAGGCAGATACCAGCAATGCTGGCTTTGGCTCCAGCGTACTTCTTTTAACTTGCGGATTATATTGTTTAATTCCACATTATGTTTACAGTAAATGCCTATACACTCTTTTCCACGGTGCAGCAGGGGTTGCAGGGTGATTGTTTGCATGTATAAATATAAAAAATAAAAGGAAAATACGCAGGTTATATTACCCCCTACTCCCACGCCTTTATCATCCTTAAAGCTTCAGCTTTATGCTGCGGATCATCTTCGGTATTAACCGGTAAAGTTTGTACCATTTTTAAAAGGCTGATGGCTTTGGCGGTTTGTTTGTCTTTATGATAAGCATTGGCCATAGAAAGATAATTAAGAATAAAATTGGGCATCAGTGTTCTGGATTTTTCAAAATACATAATTGAATTTTTTATGGAGCCCTGCGGCACACCCCCATAAAATATTTTAGCACCGGCTCTTTCCAGCCCGCTTACATTGCTTATTTCATAATTCCACCTGCCCAGTATATGCCAGGCCAGGTAATTGTTGGGGTTGGTTTTTAGGGCGGTTTCCAAAAGTTTTTTTATTTGCCTGGCATCTTTTAATTTTTCTTTGCCGCTTCTTGTAAGGGTAGATTTACCCAGTATCATGGCCATAGATACATTAGCCTGGTCGTTTAAAGGTGCTACAGCAATGGCTTTGTTTGCATAAGAAAGTGCGGCGGCAAACCAGGCATCTCTTTTTTTTGCATTGGTTTCCCTGCTGCCAATGCGGCTGCACAATTCGCTGCTTTTGCTTAGTGCATGAATATGGGTGGACTGTATTTTTAATGCCTCACGGAATTTATTCAACGCAGCCATTTCATTGGGAATATCTTCCAGCCGGTCTGCTTCTTTTACCAGTGCATTTACATCCTGTGCAAAAGAATGTATACATAAAAAAAACAGGGGTATAATAAAAAAAAACTTCATGGTTAATAAGATTGAGAAAAGGATACACCTACACTGCCGGTAAAATTTACAATGGGTGGGTTTAATTTTTTAATATGAATTTCAATAGCCCTGATTCTGCTGTCGGATAAATGAATATCGTTTATTATTTCCTGGGCCAATGTTTCTAATAATTGCCTGGGCTGCTCAAAATGTTTTTTCACCATTTCGTAAATGCTTACATAATTAATGGTTTGCTTTATAGTGGTAATGGGTTCCTCTTCTTCAAAACTTGCAGAGAGGCTTACTTCAAAACCGGCACCCACAACAGCTTCTTCTTTGTGCAGGCCGTGGTGAGCAAAAAATATACAATTATGTAAATGAATGGTGAACAATTTCGGAGTTATTTAAATTAAAAAGGTGTATTGGAGTTTCAAAGGTTTAAGAGGTTTCAAAGCCTGCCTGTCGGCAGACAGGGTTTAAGAGGTTATGGTGTCTTAAACTTGTGAGGCCTCTTAATCTTTTTGAGTAAAGTGAAGTTCCAAAGGTTTAACGGGTTTAAAAGTTTTTAAAGGTTAATAACCTCTTAAACTTATGAAAACCTTGTAGCCTTCCCGAAAATTACTGAAAGCTACAAAGTTTAATAACTTCAAAAACCTCTTAAACTCCTGAAACCTCTGGAACCTTTTAAACCTTTCTCAATGAAGCCCCTTCTCCCCCAAATACCGCTCTGCATCCAGTGCTGCCATGCAGCCGCTACCCGCCGCCGTTACTGCCTGCCTGTAAATTTTATCCTGCACATCTCCACTTGCAAAAACGCCTTCTACATTTGTTTTGCTGGTGCCCGGTATGGTTTTTATGTAACCCGTTTCGTCCATATCTAAAAACCCTTTAAAAATGGCGCTGTTAGGTTCGTGGCCAATAGCCACAAAAAAAGCACTTACGGGTATTTCTGTTTTTTGGTTGGTTTTATTATTATGCAGGCGCACGGCTTCTACTTTTTTATCGCCCAGTACTTCATCAGTTTCGCTGTTCCAGTATATTTTTATGTTGGGGGTATTTAATACCCTGTCCTGCATTATTTTACTGGCACGCATTTCTGCTTTTCTTACAATCATGTGCACGGTAGTGCAAAGTTTGCTTAAGTACAAAGCCTCTTCTGCTGCAGTATCTCCGGCGCCTACAATGGCCACTTCTTTTCCCTTAAAGAAAAAACCGTCGCATACGGCGCAGGCACTTACACCATAACCGTTCAGTCTTTCTTCGCTGGGCAGGCCCAGCCACTTTGCAGATGCACCCGTGCTCAGAATTACCGCATTGGCTTCAATCCATTTTTCTTCATCTATTTCTACAAGCAGTGGATGCTGGCTAAAATCTACTTTTGTAGCCATACCATAGCGTACATCTGTACCCATACGTGCTGCCTGCTTTTCAAAGTCTACCATCATTTCGGGCCCCTGTATGCCATCCGGATAGCCGGGATAGTTTTCTACTTCTGTGGTTATGGTTAATTGCCCGCCGGGCTGAATGCCCTGGTACAATACCGGTTTCATATTGGCTCTTGCTGCATATATGGCTGCCGTGTAGCCTGCAGGGCCCGAGCCTATGATTAAACAATTTACTTTTTCGCTGATGATCTTTTCCATTTTTGCTGTTTACGCTTTTATAATTGACTAAAATAAATGAATAATTAGTAGCTGTTTGAGTTATTTATTTTTACTTGTCCCGATAATTTCGGGGATACCAGCGAAAGATTTTCATGGCATCATCGTTGTGTCACAATCCTTTCATCGG
>JAYVGA010000252.1:0-8848 GCA_043772635.1 Chitinophagaceae bacterium | reverse complement strand
GCTAAACGCCTCTGGTTTGATATGCACAATGCCGCCACACGCCCTTTATGGATGGTAGAAGAAAATAAAGGCTTAATTGGATGGGTAAGCTATACCAGTTTTTATGGCCGCCCTGCTTATGATGGCACAGCCGAAATAAGTATTTACCTTGATGAACATGCAAGAGGAAAAGGGTATGGTAAAAAAATATTGCAGTATTGTATAGAGCAGGCACCGGCCCTGCAAATACATACACTGCTGGGTTTTATTTTTAGCCACAATAAACCGAGCATACAACTTTTTACACATGCAGGTTTTAGCCAGTGGGGTTTGCTTAAAGAAGTTGCTGTAATGGATAAAAAATATTACAGCCTTTCTATTTTTGGAATAAAAACTGTATAGCCATGTTAGCAATTTCGTTCTCCCCTTTTCCGGTTTTACATACGCAAAGATTACTGCTAAGAGCCTTAACAGCAGATGATACAGCACAGATGTTTATGCTGCGTACAGATGCTGATACCCTTCAGTTTTTAGACAGGCATCCCATGCAATCACTGGCCGAAGCAGCGTTGATGATAAAAAAAATAACAGATGATATTATAAATAATGAGAGTATTACCTGGGCTATTGTTTTAAAAGATGAACCCAGCATACTCATGGGTACCATTGGCTTTTGGCGGATGGAAAAAGAACATTACCGTGCAGAAATTGGTTATATGCTGCTGCCCGCCTGGTTTAAAAAAGGATATATGAAAGAAGCCGCTGCTGCAGTAATAAATTATGGCTTTAGTGAAATGCACCTGCATAGTATTGAAGCAAATATTAACACTGCAAATGAAGCTTCTGAAAAATTACTGCAGCGTATGGGTTTTGTTAAGGAGGCATACTTTAAAGAAAATTTTTATTTCAACGGGCAGTTTTTAGATTCGGTAATTTATTCATTGATAAATAGAGGGCCTGAAGTATAAATGTTGCCGGCGGTTTTTTGGGTATCATTTTTGTTTGCTGTATAGATAAAATAACCGTTATGAAAAACCCTTTAATTTTTTTATTTGCAGTAATCTTATCTGTTGCCGTTTTTTCTTCCTGCTCTAAAGAAGACAATAATGATGCTGCAACTTTTTCGCAAAATTATATAGCGCAACTAAACGGCGTAAATGCTGTGCCCACCAATTCTTCATCCGCCACAGCAATGCTAAATGCTGTATATAGCAGCAATACACAAACCTTTAATTTTACCATCACTTACTCTGGTATGGCACCCACATCATGGGCCATTCATTCAGGAGCAAAGGGAGTAGTGGGGCCAATTGAATTTGCATTGGGAGCAATTACCCCTTCACCCTATTCCGGATCTATTGTATTAACCGCTGCCCAGTTATCCAATCTTGCCGCAGGGCTTTATTATGTAAACATTGTTTCCGGTGGTTTTCCTGGTGGCGAAGTAAGGGGACAGATCACAAAAAAATAAAATTAAAGCCCCCACAATAAAAACATTTTTGCTGTTTAACTTTTAATTATTTTATGCTGCAGATCCGCAGATTTAATCTGCGGATCTGCAGCATTTATTTTAATAAAAATTCTGCAGTAAAAAATTTTGATCTTAATTTAAAAAACTTTTAATCTGATAACGCAAATGCCTTATTGAAAAAAATCAATAAGGCATTTATCATTTAAAGAAACACTACAGAACGGTATTACATTTTTGGCATCAGCACATGATCTACTACATGTATTACACCATTGCTTTGATTTACATCTGCGATAGTAACATAAGCTACTCCGCCATTTTCATCTTTAATGGCAAGCTTTTTACCCTTCATCATAAAAGTTAAATTACCACCTGCTACGGTTTTAACTGTTGCTTTTCCCTTACCGGCTTTTATAAGTTTAGCCACGTCTTTTGCATTAAATTTTCCTGCAATAACATGATAGGTAAGAATGCCGGTAAGTGCAGTTTTATTTTCTGGTTTTACCAGGTTATCTACTGTGCCTGCGGGCAACAAATTAAATGCAGCATTAGTGGGTGCAAATACTGTAAACGGACCTGCACTCATTAAAGTTTCTACAAGGCCGGCAGCTTTTACCGCAGCCACAAGCGTGGTATGATCTTTACTGTTTACTGCATTTTCTACAATATTTTTAGTGGGATACATGGCGGCACCGCCTACCATTACCGATTTTTTCATTTGCGCAAAAGATGCGTTTGCAGTAATGGCAAAAAGAGCCATCACAAAAATTTTCTTAAATGTATTCATAAAATTTTTTTTATTTTAAATAATATTTATTTCAAAACAATTACGGCATCCTGTGATGATTGGATTTTATTTTCCGCATATTTTTTTTCTGTTTAAACAATGAGACTATAATACAAAAAAAAATGCAGCAATAAAATTGCTGCATTTTTTTTTAGTAATCGTTATCCGGTTTAGGTTTGGGTTTTAGAACCGGTTTTTTTTCATCCGCCGGTTTTTTTAAGGTTGCTTTTGGAGCAGTGGTATTATCTGTTTTCAATTCAGCCTTTTTTTCTTCAGGCTTTTTTTCATCTGGCTTTTTTTCATCTGGCTTTTTCTCCTCGGGCTTTTTTTCCTTTACTGCAGGAGTGTCTGTTGCAATAATGTTTTCAGAAAAATCGTCTTCTACATATTCATTAGCATTTCCATTACCGTTTTCCTCCGTTAAGCTATCTCCTTTTCTTACAATATCCGAAAAATTAAGATCGGCATAAATAGGATTGTTGGCCAGCTCTGCCGGCTCATCAAAATCTTTTTGCCTGGCAAACACAATTTTTTTATCTGCATATACTTTGCTCATAAATATGCCCCATTTGGGAGCGGCCATTTCAGAACCTCCGGCATTGGAAGAATAAATAGGGATAAAGGGATCGCCGCAACCTACCCATGTACCGGCCAGTAATTCTGGTGTGTAGCCAATAAACCAGCCATCGGTATTGTTATCAGTAGTGCCTGTTTTACCTGCTTTTTTTACCGGAATATCATAAGCGTTTAATCCTTTTGCAGTACCTATCTCCACCACGCCTTCCATTATTTTTACCATCGTATATGCATCTGCTTCGCCTATTACCTGTTTGCTCTGGGCCAGTGGAAATTCGTAGAGCAGGTTTCCGTTTTTATCTTCTATACGGTTTACGTAAATGGGTTCTGTATTATAACCCTTGTTAGGAAACATAGTGTAAGCCTGCAGCATCTGCATCATGGGTATATCTGCCGTTCCCAATGCTATAGATGGATAAGGCGGAAGATTTGCTTTAATACCAATTTGTTTAGAAAACTCAATTGTTCTGCTCACACCCACTGTAGCCATAAGATGCCAGGCTGCTACGTTTCTGGAAAAAGCAAGACAGTTGGCCATGGTACCGCCACCGCCGCTGCTGATGGTTTTTCCGCCAAGGGTAAGTGGTGCCCCGGATATTTGTGTTTCGGGAGTATAGCCTGCATCTGTTACCGCCAATGTATAAAGTATAGGTTTAAAAGTAGAGCCTACCTGGCGCTGCGCAGTTACATGGTCGTACTTAAACCATTTATAATTTATAGCGCCTACCCATGCTTTTACTTCGCCTGTTTTAGGATCCATAGCCACAAAAGAAGTTTGCAATAATTGCTTGTGGTATTTTATAGAGTCTATGGGTGTCATCACCGTATCTTTCTCATGTTTGTCATTTCCTCCCCACGAAAATATTTTCATTCTTACCGGCACGGTAAAAGATTTTTTTATGTCGGACTCCTCTGCACCATCGGCTTTCATGGCCTTCCAGCGTTCAGAATATTTCATGGCAGCCTCTACAATATTATCCCTGCCCTTCCATAAATTTTTTCTTCCTTTAAAATAACTGTCTAATTTTTTTTGTACAACAGGCATATGTTTTTCTACCGCTTCCTCTGCATAACGCTGCATACGGGAATCTATAGTGGTATAAATTTTTAATCCATCCCGGTAAAGATTGTAAGGCGCACCTGTACGTGGATTGGTATTTTTATTACACCAGTCTTTTAACTCATCCAGCAAAAACCTGCGGTAATAAGGCGCAATACCCAACACTTCATCTATGGGTTTAAAATTGGTAATTAGTGGCTTTGCTTTCAGCTTTACGGCTTCTGCTTCGGTAAGATAATGCTGCTTGCAATCCACCATTCTTTCTATTACTGTATTACGCCTGTCTACTGAAGCTTTGGGATGGCGTATGGGTTCATAAATAAAACCCTTAAGCATACCAATAAGTACTGCAGCTTCTTCCGTTTTAAGATCGGCAGGTTCTTTTTGAAAATAAGTACGGCTTGCATTGCGAATGCCATACACATTACCCCAGGGCGCCCGGTTAAGATAAAGCGTTATTATTTCTTCTTTAGTAAAATTGCGCTCCAGTTTTACAGCCACAATCCATTCTTTTACTTTTTCCAGGCCTCTTTTTAATACATTTCCTCTTCCCTGCCCCAGCATCATTTTTGCAAGCTGCTGTGTTATGGGGCTCCCTCCTCCATCTGTTCCCAGCTTTAATACAGCCCTGGCCACTGCTCTTGCATCAATGCCTGAATGATCGTAAAAATTCTGATCTTCTGTAGCTATTAATGCATTGATAACATTGGGAGATATTTCCTGGTATTTAATTTCGCTGCGGTTTTCGCTGTAGTATTTGCCCATCATCAATCCATCGGCACTTATAATTTCACTGGCCAGGTCGGCCTCGGGGTTTTCCAATTCTTTTACAGATGGCATTTTGCCAAACAAACCATAACTGGCACATACAAAAATTAACAGCACAAGTGCAAAGCCACCAAAAAAAAGCTGCCATAATATTTTTACCGAATGGTTCATTGTATTTGAGTTTTTTACAGAATATTGAAATGTGTATCTTAAAATTTATTACTAAAAGTACTGTTAAGCAATTGGCGGTATCCAACCAGGTCTTTATTGGTTTTTAGTATCTGCAGGTTATTTTCAGAAATAATAATAAAGGAATATTTATTGGCCGGCAACCAGGATATTTCTCTTGGTGCGGCTTTTTTAATTTTATCAAAATATTTTATTGCAGTTTCCGCATCTTCAAATTTAGAGAAGAGCAGTAATACATTTTCTGCATCCACGGCATCCCTGTTTATTACCACACTCTGCGTAGCATAACTTTCTTTGTTAAACCTGGTAAAAGCATTTTTAGTTTCGTTGATATATACCCCATCTACTTTATTTAGAATCATAGCCACATAATGCTGCTGCTCTGGCTGTATGCTAAAGCCTGCATTTGCTGATACGGGAGGAACAACAAAAGATGAATCTCTTCCGGTAACAGCTTTTATGGTGGGCTCTACCTTTTTAGGAGCTTCTGTTTGCGGCACTGCAGTAATTATTTTTTGCACGGGTTTACCTTCTGCAATAATAACCTGTTCTTCTTCATTCCTGGTTACTTCAAGTTTGGTAAGATAGTCTTCTATTTCTTTTCTTCTGCCCAGCACATCTATTAATGTACCGGCCTTATCTTTTAGTGGAGATTCAGGATAAAGTGTCTTCAGATTTTGTAACACAGCAATGGCACTGCTGTCCTGTTTTTCTTTAATAAGATGCATGGCTTCTATATACAATAATTGAGGCGTCCAGTAATTGCTGCCATACACACTATCAGCTTTTTTCTTTGTGTCAATGGCTTCTGCAAAACGGCCTTCAATAAAAAGATTGTAAATGCCTTCGTACCTCGCCGTTACTTCCGGATTTTTAGCATTGGGCTGCAGCAATGAAGGATTTTGTACCATGGTAGCCGATACCGTACCGGCATGTTTTGTTACCAGCAAATTTTTATAATAACCGGCTTTTGCATTGTCTCCCAGTTTTGAATAACAGTAATACAATCCCAGGTAAGCTTCTGCTTCATTGGGATGTTTCGGAAAGGTATTTATGTATTCTTCATATTTACCAATGGCAGCAGGATATTCCTGTAATTCATTCTGAAATATTTTTGCAAGCTCCAGCAAATTTGTAGCAATAATACTATTGCTGCTGTCCATTTTTTCTGTTGTTAATGGCAGGTTGTTTATGAGTGCATCATAATTTAAAGCGGCAGAGGTTACCGCAGAGTCGGCGCCGGGTGGAGCTATGTCGGGGTTTCCATTTAAATCCGGCACAGTACCGCCAAGCGATTTTTTGCGCCTCCAGTTATCAGTATTGGTTCTTTTGCCCCACTTACGGGTAAACTCTGTGAGGCCTTTTGAGCGCAGGTTGCTGTTATAAAAATACCATTCACCCTTGCTGTTGTTTTCAAACAGATCTGTATTTTCCTGCTTGCTATTGCTAAAGCTGATGGGCGAACGGCCATCATTGGTATCCTCTTCTTTTAATCCTTTTTCTTTACGGAGTTTTCTTAATATTTTTTTTACAAACGCATCTCTTTCAGCCGGAGCCATTGCAGCAATACGCTGCAGGCTGTCTTCTCTATCTATGGCATCTATTTTTTGTACCAGTTTTGCCAGCGTTTCTTTTCTTTCGGTAAGCTCTTTTATATCTACATAATCATCTTCGTCTGATAACTGTAGGCTGTCGTAATAAGAATAAGCATCTTTAAAATTGCCCTTGCTGTAGGCAATATTACCCAGTTGAAAAAAACTTTTATTGCGGTATAGGGTATTACTGCCGCTGTACTTTGTAGCTTTTGTAAGATAAGAAATACTGTTTGCTGTATCGGGCTTTTGCATGCCAAGCTGTGCTGCAGAATAATAAATAATGTCCCTGTAACTTTCAAACCGGTCTTTTTTAGCCATGCGCAGCAGGTTATTTATGCTGTTATCCAGTTGCTTTGGGTCGCCATTGTTGCGCAGCATTTTGGCATTATTAAGGGTGGCATAAATATCCATCACTATATCTACTGTATGTTTGGATGCGTCTGCGTAATAGGATGAAGCTTTATCAAACTGGCCATTCATTTCAAAAAGTTGTGCCAGTAAAAATTCCCAGCGGCTTTTATCCTGTTTGGTAGTAGCATTAGACAAAGCCAGCTCCAGGTGCACGGCTGCACTATCGTAATTATTTTGCGCAAAAAACCAGTAGGCCGTTACTTCTTCCAGGTCGTTTTGTAACCTGGCTGGAAGATTTTGATCGTTATGTAAAATATTTATAAGCCCGGCAGCATCTCCATAAGCTTCCTGAGCAGTAAAAGTACGGGCAAGCCATATCAGTGCATCATTACGGCTGGGCGGCAGCGAAAATGTTTTTTGTAAAAGGTTAGGTTTTTCTTTATTGGCTATAGAAAGGTTGCCGGTACCCGGTGCATCATTGGTACCCACTATGCGGTTATCATCTTCCTTTTTTTTGCGGGGAAAAAGATTGTAGTTTATAAACTGAAAAGTGAGTGCAGCAGAATCCATTTCATTTCTTAAATAATAAGATTTGCCAATGAGCAGGTACATATTATCTACCCAGTCGCTCCTTAAATCGTGAAGGAGCAGCCCCGAAGTGGCTTTATAAATTACAGAATCAAGTTCTGTTTTTTGCGCAGCAGTATTTTCCAGGGTATAAGGATAAAAAGAAAGCAGCTTTGAAAAATCATCTTTTTGAGAAAGCCGGGCTCTTTCTATTACCCCGTTTAATTTATTATTGGCATTAAAATAATAATTGTAATGCGTAGTATTGTTTTGTATAAACCGTTTAAATTTTGTAAACTTTTTGTCTCCGGTTTTTTCTGAAGCCAGCTTTTTTTCTTCATATTGTGCCGGCTTTTTTTCTTTTCCAAAAGGATCTAAGGTCCAGGTGGGCTGGGCAAAAAGAGCAGGGGTAAAAAAAAATGCTGCTAAAAGCAATGCTATATAAACAGGGAAAGATTTAAACATGAAATAAGTATATAATTTATGCGGCTAAATATCGGTTTTTTTTTGCAATTCACCCCCCAAATTTAAACAGCCCTGTACTAAAACAACGGCTTTAGCAGCTTTAATAATGTTAAATCAGGCAGCATACTTACTCAAATATTAAGTTTCTTAATATTGTTTACATTGCACAGGGTTTATTAATTTTATTTTTTAAAACAAAGGCATGGCCAAACAGGAACCTGTAAATACACTAAAAAGGCTTAGAAATCATTACCGGCTGGTGATTATGAATGAAGATACTTACGAAGAAGTAGTAAAATTTAAACTAAACAGGTTAAGTGTTTATATTGCATTTAGTAGTTTATTCGTATTATTGGTAGGGCTTACTGCCTCGCTTATTATCTTTACCCCTTTAAAATATTATCTTCCTGGTGTGGGATATGGCAATGTGAAGCAGGTAAAAGAATACAGGAATCTCAAGATCAGGACAGATTCGATGGAACAGGCATTAAAATATCATCAGCAATATTTTGATAACCTGCAAAAAGTATTGCAGGGCACTGTGCCAAAGCTGGATACCACAACCCTTACCCTCCCAAAATTAGAAACAAGCGACGATTGAGAATAAATTGCTGAATTAGACGTTATCATTTTTATATCCTTATTATCAACCAATAATTACTATCATGTTTACACTCAAATCCAAATCTAACAGTGAAGAATCTGTGGCTACATCTGCCAGTATCATCGGAGCCGGTAATACTATTACGGGTAATATAGAAAGTAACGGTGATATAAGGGTGGATGGCACCATTAAAGGCAATGTGTATAGCAAAGCCAAAGTGCTGGTAGGCCCAATGGGCCTTATTGAAGGCGACTTATATAGTAATAATGCAGATATATCGGGGCAGGTATCTGGCAAAATTGTTATAGAAGCCTTACTGGTTTTAAAAGGCAATGCAGTAGTGGCTGGAGATATTCATACCGCCAAGTTGTTTATAGAACCTACCGTGAGCTTTAATGGGCAATGCCATATGGGAGCCAATATTGTAGAACTAAAA
>JAYVGA010000251.1:0-18089 GCA_043772635.1 Chitinophagaceae bacterium | reverse complement strand
TAAAAAAATCGTTACAACATTTATTGAACTCATCGAAAAATATTGCAGATTTACATCTGCACTCTCAAGCACAGAGAAATGAAGTGTTACCTAATGATAGGCAAGTAGATTTCAGAACCGATTTAGATTTACTATTGAGTGAGATAATCCGGCTTACAAAATAATGACTTCCTGCCAAACAAAACAAAGGCCCAGTCGAGTATAACACCTGCATGGAGTCTTAACCTAACTTGTATTTGCGCTACTCCAAAACGGTAGTTTTTTTTTGCTAAAGAATTAAAAAAAATGAATTTAAAAAATAGACGCTGAAATTTTTATATAGTATATTAGCGGAAATACACACGTCAGCGGTAACCATATATGACAATCCCTACTTTTGATATTGACATTTTTTTTGAGCAGGATGCAAATGCAATTTTTAATGCTCGCAGCAATGCAATTGCTATGCATAAGACAAAAAATATAGATGCTGCTGGCGATGAAGTTGAGCTACCAGTAAAGGAAATTATAAGAAAGCGTCTCCCTGGGCATTATTATGTTGGTCAAGGCCACATAGTTGACAGTGAGCTTAGAACTAGTGGGCAATTTGACATATTAGTCGGAGACAACAAAGGTTCTCCAATACTATTCTCTTCTCAAAATAGTACTGACTATTTAACATTTGAAAGCATTTATGCATTCGGGGAAATCAAGTCCACTTTTTATAAAAGTAAAAATTACATTTCCGAATTTATAAAGAAAATTGCTACAGTTAATAATCAACTTAAGAGACAGCCTACTCCCAAAGAACAATTGACCCAAGATATTTCATTAAAAGTCAATGGGCAAATGAGTATTACTAGCTCTGACAACAGGCCGTACAAAAATCCTTTATTTAAGTTTATGTTCTTTGTCGACCACGGGGACCTAATAGTAAAAGATGTCATAGATATACTAAATTCAACCACTAATGTCAACTGCCCTAATTTAATATGCTTTTTAAATAAAGGAGTTTTTCTTAAAGCACGTGGGCAAAAGACAATTGATGATATTCCTCCTGTTGATCAAAATAAAATTACTGACCCTGCATATCAAAAAGAAATGCTTGATATAATTCGAAATTCAATGAAATGGAATTTTCAATCTGGTGAATTATTCCCTGAATTCATAGCAAACGAAAATGATGGAAATTATAGGTGGGTATTCATTGACTTCCAAGAAGAGAAAAATTCGGCATCAGTTTTATCGTTCCTTATATATTCACTAAACGTTCAACTTAATTCATGCATGCTACTTAAGCCCAATTTGCTGCAATACCACAATAAATTATTTCGTATTAAGAGCTGCTCGTCTTCGTGAATAACTACAGCAAACAAATGAGACCCCGTAGGACCTGCACGGCTAACGATGAAGTCAGCACACACAACACAAATGGATTTAAAAATAACCGCTGGAATTTTTATAGCTTATATTAGAAGAAATACAAACGTTCGCAGCAACCTTAAATAGACATCATGGCCGTAAAAAAACAACCAGGAAACGATATTGTATTCCTTCAAGTTGACAAAACCGAATTGCGAAATAAAATTGAGGAACGCATTCAACTTGGACTTAACATTTGTGAACGTCAGATTTCAAATAAACAAGAAGATGAACAAATGTGGGCAGACTTTAACGATTGGAATAATTTAAATGAAGAACTAATCAGACAAGCCTTCGACAAGCCAAAAAACATTTATGTGACAGAATATCAGTATAGGAAAGGCATAAGTATAGGTGCACTTTATGGGGAGAAAAAAACTTTCCAAGAAGAAGTAGAAGTAAATAAATCGGCAATTAAATTTCAAGTTCGAAAGCTAAAATGGTTTTATGATAAAATTGAATTTCTAAAATCCTCTGACACAATTACTAAAACTGATACTTCAAAAAACAATCTTACAAATTTAATTCTTTTATTGAGCAGGTTTCATAAAGCTGCTCAAGCTATCAGGGAGCGTTATGACAATAGAGAGACTATCCTTATTCGTGATGAGTATGATGTCCAAGATTTACTTTTTGGTCTTTTACAGATTTACTTTGACGACATTCGAAAAGAAGATTCATCACCAAGTCATGCCGGATCAAATTCCAGGCTTGATTTTGTACTAAAAAAGGAAAAGATAATAATTGAGGTCAAGATGACCAATGATAAAATCACACTTAATAAACTTGGCCAAGACTTACTTGTAGACATTGGGCGTTACAAGGAATACCCCAACTGTAATGACTTGGTAATATTTATCTATGACAGAAGTGACTTTATAAGAAATAAAACTGGTTTTATAAATGACTTACAAAATCAATCAACAAGTAAATTAAAGGTCACGGTACTAATAAATCCTATTTAAAATTTATCAAAAGGCTGTTACTTACAACTAAGACTTCGTCGGGGCCTGCAAGGGCAACTATGAAGTCTTAGCTGCCGGGGAACTAAAAAGTGGTTTTTAATTATAGGGATTGTATTTCTGAAGGAGCAGTGGAAAATACAAATGTTGGGTTGCCATTGATTAGAGTTTCTAAATTCAAGCTATCTTTAATTTTTATGAAAATCATTTATTTAATATCTCTTTTTACCGTGGCACTTTTATTTTCTTGTAATGAAACAGCAAACCAGAAAGTTTCCTGCTCGAAATACAAAATTGGAAACTTTCTTTACAAGGTGAGAGCGAAAGAGAATCCTTCTGCCGTTTTTATTAATCGCAATGATTCTATTCAAACAGAAATAATTAAAAACACTGGTGATACAGGTACTTTAAAAATTATATGGATTGATGATTGCACTTATGAACTTCGATATTTAAAGATTATTTCAAAGGAGCCAGATTCGTTGACTTTTTTCAAAAAAGCAATGAAAATAAAAACAAAAATTATTGGAGGAACGGATATTTATTATCTGTTTGAATCAACAAATGATAAGAATACATTTGTTTTAAGAGACACAATTTGGATTACAAAATAATACGGCCCCAATAACTAAGACTTCTTCGTTCTTACAAGGCCAACGATAAAACCTTAGTTGTAAGGCCTGCCCTGCTGCAAAAAATAAATGAAAGTCATCAACATTCATAATAGAGAAATTACCCAACCTAAAAGTGAAGTGGCCAAATTATTTAAAACATTGGCCACAGAAAATGATTTAATGCTGGCCACAGACAAATGGCCGCCAATGAAATTAGATAAAGGCCTGCAGGTTGGTTCAAAAGGTGGGCACGGTCCAATTAAATATTTTGTAACCGATCATCAAAAAGACAGCTCTGTAACATTTGAGTTTGACTTAACGGGTTTTAATGGATTGCATAAGTTTGAACTTTTTGAATCAGCGCCAGATAAAACACAGCTTAAACATACGATTGATATGACAACCACAGGTTCTGCTACATTGAAATGGGCTTTGGCAATTCGCTGGCTGCACGATGCTTATATTGAAGATGCGTTGGATAAAGTGGAGAATTATTTTGGTAAGGATAAAAAAACAAGCGAATGGAGTTTGTGGGTGAAGACCTTACGAAAAATAATGAAACCAAAACGAAAATAAAAATGAACGCACAAAATATAGAGCATAAACGAAGTGCAGCGGAGCAAAACTCGATTTAGTTTGATATTCTTGTAGCTTGATATTGCAAGCCTCAGGGTTCCGTTTCCTTTGAGTTTTCACCAAATGTGGCACAATTGATTTAAAAAATAACAGTTAGAATTTTTATATAGTATATTAGCTTAGCGTATATACAAACGTTGTAGGCTATAAAACAGATCCACTATTATGACAATACCTGAATATGTTGAGTTAGAATTTATGATGCCGTTTTACGAGATGTATTTTCCAGATACGTGGAATGATAATAAGCTACCCAAGAATCCTTTTGAACTGATTGAGTTGTGTGATTATCTAAATATTAAATTAGATACAGACTTTCTTTATGATGAGTATGAATTGACAGATTACAAAAAAGGGGACATTTATATTTTTTACCCTTTTGACAGAAAAGATATTTTTATTTATTTTGATTTATTGAAGGATGAATATGACCAAATGGCAATGGTGCTCTTAGGTGTAAGACTAAAAACTGTTGACAAAATAAATATTAAAGACATTTTGAAGAAACTTTATTTTAAATCGACAACACGAAGTAACTTTCATGAAGACTATTTTAATCAGAGTTTATTCCGAGTTGCAACAAATAGAATTCCATTTCAAAAAAGAATTGTCAAACACCATATCAACGGACAATTAATTGAAAAATGATTTATGGACTTTACAGTGTAATTTGCGTTTGTAAAAACCGAAGCCTACAACACCTTAACCAAGGCACAGATTCGTGCATCAAATAAAACAACCATCAAATAGCATGACCTACTTCTACATAAAAGCCCTGCACATTATTTTTATTATAACCTGGTTTAGCGGTATGTTTTATATTGTGCGCCTTTTTATTTACAATACAGAGGCCGGAGAAAAAGAAGGAATAGAAAAAGAAATTTTACAAAAACAATTTTCTGTTATGATACGCCGGTTATGGCTGGGCATTACCTGGCCCTCTGCTATTTTAACCCTCATCTTTGGCACATGGGTTACTTTAATTTCTCCTTATATAAATCCTGTGCAGCAGTGGCTTTGGATAAAGCTGGGTTTTGTAGTGGGCCTGTATGCATACCAGTTTACGCTGCAAAAAATTTATGCCGATGAAATGAAAGGCATATTCCGCTACAGCTCCAACCAGCTAAGGGTATGGAATGAAGTGGCCACTATTTTTTTAATTGCCATTGTAATGGTGGTAACGGTAAAGGACAGCATCAGCTGGTTGTGGGGAATAATAGGGCTGGCACTTTTTACCATTGCTTTAATGAGTGCCATTAAAATTTATAAAATAATCAGAACAAAAAAATAACCTTTTTAAATTAAGAAGCTGTTTGAGTTATTTATTTTTTGTGATCATTGTAATTAAAGATGCCCAATGGTATGCCGGTGAAAGCCTGCCTGGCAGGATAAATTTTTTTTATAGGATTAATTATTTAATTCGCAACAGCTTTGCGCTATTAGCTTAGTCTCTGTTTACTTTTTTTTCTTGATAAAAAAAAGTAACAAAAAAAATCAAGGCTGCACCTCATCCGGCCTTTGGCCACCTTCTCCAAAGGAGAAGGAAAATTGATGAAATCTTATTAGGCTGAAATTTTCAACATAGGCCTAAAATCAAGGAACTCGCCGCCAGGGTAAAATACTTTGTAGTTTATGCTGGCTCAAACAGCCTTGATTTCTTAACGGCCTATGTTGAAAATTTCTAGCATTTTTTATTCGAGGCCGGTACCAGCAATTATTTGAGAATTAAATAATTAATCCTATATTTTTATAATGCAATTTTATTGATGCGGATTGTGTTGCTCCTACGGGAGCAATTGTGCTAACGGTAATTTCTTTTCTACAAAGCGGCTGCTCTTATGGAGCAATTGTGCAAATCATTGTTTCTTTCTAAATAGCTTTACTAAATCTTGGGCCGGCAGTTTCATTTTGATTGCGCAGCAGGTGCAGATCAAATGCCCGACAGATGTTGCGGATAAAATGAGCGCCCAATGCTGTTACGGTTACGCCTTCTCCGTTCCAGGTTATTAGTTTATCTTCTTCCAGTTTTTTCAACTCGTCAAAACTGTATTTTTTAAGTAAAAACAAATGTTCTTTTTTAAAACTGGTTTTGCCCCTGCAGCTGATATCTAAAATATAATTTTTAAAAGCCACATCTGTTTCGCTTAGAAAATAGCCACGGTTTACGGGCAGTTCGTTCCGCTCTATACATGCATAATAATCGTGCAGGGTTTTATTGTTTTGGGCATAGGCCACTCCTGCATCGCTTATGCTGGAAACACCAAGGCCAAGCAGCAGGCTGGTTTGCTGTGTGGTGTAGCCCATAAAATTACGGTGCAGCCTTCCCTCTATTTTTGCTGCATACAAATCATCTGTTAAAAGTGCAAAATGATCCATGCCAATATCGTAGTAACCGTTTTGCGAAAGCAGTTCTTTACCCAACTGGTATAATTTCATTTTATTTTCTGTAGAGGGCAAATCTTTTTCATCAAAAAGTCGCTGGCCACGGCTGGTCCAGGGCACATGAGCATAGCTGTAAAAAGCAATCCTGTCGGGCCGCATGGCTACTGTTTGTTCTATTGTTTTTTGCAGGCTCTGCAAAGTTTGTAAAGGCAGCCCGTAAATTAAATCGAAATTAACCGATTTAAAACCCACGGCCCTTGCCGCATCTGTGGCTCTCTGCACATTCTCCACGGGCTGTATGCGGTTAATTACTCTCTGCACTTCAGGATCGGTATCCTGCACGCCATAACTTATGCGGCGAAAACCCAAATCGTAAAGGGTTTGCAAATGTGCTGTGGTGGTATTGTTGGGATGCCCTTCAATACTAAATTCGTGATGGGGATGAATTACTGATTTTTCAAAAATAATATTTAATAATTTTTTTAGATTTTCCGGCGTAAAAAAAGTAGGTGTACCACCACCCAGGTGCAGTTCTCTTATCACAGGAGGTTCGTTCATTAACTGCAGGTAAATATTCCACTCCTTTGCCAGGGCCCGCATATACACTTCCTCTACACTATGATTGGTGGTTATTTTTTTATTGCAGCCGCAGTAAGTACACAACGATTCACAAAAAGGAAGATGCAGGTAAAGACTGATGCCTTCTTTGCTGTTGCACAAATTAAATTGCCGTTGAAAAACGGTTTTCCATTGTGTGGCATCTATATCACCGTTCCAAAAAGGCACGGTAGGATAGCTGGTATACCTGGGCACGGGCACATTGTATTTGTTCAGCAATGATGGATCAATAGTCATACTTTTTATTTAAAGCAAAACTACAATAATCAGTAGGGGATGGGCTGACCATAATCATTTAGGGGGTTGAGAGTTCTCATAAAGCCTCTCCCCAACCCCCGTCCGACCGGAGTCATCCGGGCGGGCCTCTCCAAAAGAGAGGGAACTGGAATGTGGTATTTTATAATCTAAAATATATTTGTAATGCAACGATGAAATAAATTTTTTTGCACGCAGAGGGGGAAGAGAACAGAGTAAAAGAAAACCTCACTCCAACCCCCCGTCCGACCGGAGTCATCCGGGCGGGCCTCTCCGAAGGAGAAGGAACTGGAATGAAGTATTTTTTAATTTGAAATACCTTTAACTTAACGACATTGGCTGTGCAGTTGCTTAAAATAATTTCCTCATTACAAAATCTCCAAATTTTTCTGTTGGTGCTTTTTCTTTTTTAAAAGAAGCAAAAAGAATATCCAGTTCATTTAAAATGGATGCTTCATCCAAACCTTCTTTATATAATTTATTAAGCCTTTGCCCCTGGTGATCGCCGCCGAGGTGAAAATTATACCTTCCGGGAGCCGTTCCTACAAAAGCAATTTCTGCAGCATAAGGCCGGGCACAACCGTTGGGGCAGCCCGTCATTCTTATGATAATATCTTCATCGCCCAGGGCATGCCGGTTTAGCAGCGGTTCTATTTTAGAAATAAGCAAAGGCATGTAACGCTGTGCCTCGGCCAATGCCAGCGGGCAGGTGGGCAAGGCCACACAGGCTATGGCATTTTTTCTAATGGCAGATGCAGCTTCTGTATGTTCAATTATTTTAAACTTTTGTAAAATAGCATGAACAGCCGCTTTATCATTTTCGTTTACATCACTGATGATTAAATTTTGATTGGCCGTAAATAAAAAATTACTCTTGCCGGTTTTGGCCACTTCAAGCAATGCAGTTTTTAATGCCAGGTTTTCATCATCAAGCACCCGCCCGTTTTCTACAAATACGGTGTAATACCACAAATCATTTTCGCCCTGCTGCCAGCCATAGTAATCGCTTCTTTTATCAAAGCTAAAGGGCCTGGCAGGCTCTAATGCAAAACCAATTCTTTGCTCCAGTTCTTTTTTAAAATTATCTACACCCATCCTGTCCACAGTGTATTTTAATCTTGCCAGCTTACGGTCGCTGCGGTTACCAAAGTCACGCTGCACGGTTACAATTTCATACACCGTCTTTAATATTTTTTCTTCGGTATCTGCAAAACCAATTACAGTGCCCAGCCTTGCATAAGTTTCTGTATTGCCATGTGTGGTACTCATGCCGCCACCAACCGCTATATTAAAACCTTTTAATTTGCCTTCTTCAATAATGGCTATGAGACCCAAATCGTTTGTAAAAACATCCACATCATTATTGGGCGGTATGGCAATACCAATTTTAAATTTCCTGGGCAGGTAATGCGCCTGGTACAAAGGATCTTCTTCTTCTTTTTTATCTGCTAATTTTTCTTCATCCAGCCATATTTCATAATAGGCTTTTGTTTTTGGCATCAGCAGTTCGTTGATCTTATCGGCAAAGGCAAATATTTGCGCATGCAAAGCTGATTGCTTAGGATGAGAAGCACAGGTTACATTGCGGTTAATATCTCCGCAGGTGGCAATAGAATCTAAGTTTGCCTGGCTAAAAGCCTTTATGGTAGGGCGTATGTTAGATTTAAGCAGGCCATGCAACTGTATCGTTTGCCTGGTAGTAATTTTAATTACACCGGTAGAATTTTCGCCGGCAATATGATGAGCAGCTATCCATTTTTGCGGCGTTATAAAACCACCCGGCAATCGCAAACGAATCATAAAAGTATACAGCCGGTCTAATTTTTTTTGTGCACGTTCTTCCCTTCTGTCACGGTCGTCCTGCTCATACATGCCATGAAATTTAATTACTGCTTTATCATCTTCTCTTATGGCGCCGGTAATTTCATCTTTCAAACTTTCGTTTATACTTCCCCGTAAGCCATCGCTGGCTGTCTTAATTTTTTCTATTGCAGATAATTTGTTTTTGTCTGACATTTTGTAAAACTTCGTTTTAATTTTTTTTTGAGCCCGGCTGGTGAGCATCTTTCAGCTTCATTGGCGTCGCTCTCTTGTACATTTTATCTTTATTAAGCAGCCTCACCCTACAACTCCCTCTCCGAAAGATAGGGAGCGGTACATCATCTCTTTAATAAACTATTTTTATTTCCACATCAACATTAAATCTTTATTCATCATTAACTCAAATAATATTTCATTTTTTAAAAACCAAAATCTTCGCTTTCTTCTCCTCCATAATTTTCTCCATTTCCTCCCCCCTTCGGGGGAGATAGAGGGGGCTGGGGTGGGGGCTTTCAATACACATCTTTTTCAAACCTGCCCTCTTCTTCTAACTGCTCCAAATATTTTTTTGCTTCTTCACTGGTTTTGTTTCCCTGCTGCTCAATAATCGTTAATAAAGTTTTTTCTACATCGTGGCTCATCGGATCTTTTTTTCCGCAGATAAAAAAAGAAGCGCCGGCCTGCAGCCAGCTATACAATTCTGCTGCATGCTGCAGCATTTTATGCTGCACATATATTTTTTCTTTTTGATCTCTGCTGAATGCCAGGTTTACTTTTGTAAGTACGCCGGTTTCAAACCAGCTTTGTATTTCTGTTTGATATAAAAAATCTGAAACAAAATGCTGTTCACCAAAAAACAACCAGTTTCTTCCGCTGGCGCCGGTGGCATCCCGTTCTGCAAGAAAAGAACGAAAGGCTGCAATACCGGTACCCGGCCCCACCATAATGATATCTTTATTTTCTGCAGGCAGTCTGAATCTTTTATTGGGCTGAATAAAAAACTGCTGCTCACTATTCTCTTCCAGCTGCGCAAGGTAATTGGAACAAAGGCCAAATTTTGTTTCATCATTTACCTGGTATATATCTTTTACCGCCAGGATATGCACTTCATCCGGGTGGGAAGATGGCGAAGAAGCAATAGTGTAAAGGCGGGGAGAAACTGCATTCAGTTTACAAATAATTTCTTCAAACTGTTGGGCATCTTTTACCGGATAAATTCTCAAAAGATCCAGCAGGTTCATCCTGGCAGCGGGTATTTCCTGCTGCACCGTTTCGGCATATTGTTTTACCAGTCTTTCGGTAAGGTGAATGATATTTATTTTATGTTTCAGTAAATCATAAATACTTACTTCTTCATTTTTAAATAATAATTTTTTATTGCCATCTGCTTTTACTGTGGTTAGAATAGCTTCTACTTCTGCAGTGGGATTATTGGGCACAATACCAATGGAATCTCCGCATTGGTACTGCACATTATCTGCCTGCAGTTCTATGTGGTAAGTGTTTTTATCAGAGCCCCTGTCGTTAAGGTTTATACTGGTCATTACTCTGCCGGTATACACCTGTTTGCCTTTTTTAGGTGCGGCTCTTGCAGGGCTAACAATTGCAGGCGCAGGAGAAACCGTTGTACTTAAATTTTCCAGCACGCTGTTAAACCAAAAATTTGCATCATCATCATACTCCACATCACATTTTTGCAAAGGAGCAATACGCTTGCCACCCAGTTTATTTAATTGCTCATCTACCTCTTCACCGGTTTTGCAGTACAGCGGGTAGGAAGTATCGCCCAGTGCCAGCACACTGTATTTAAGCTTATCCAGTTTAAAGCCGTTCTTATGAATATGATCGTAAAATTTTTTGGCTGCTATGGGCGGCTCACCCTCACCGTGAGTGCTTACCACTGCCAGTAAAAATTCTTCTTTTTGTAAATCATCCAGCCGGTACTGATCCATACCAATTACTTTGGCATGTATGCTTTTCTTTTTTGCCCTGGCAGCAAAATCTGTTGCCAGTCTTTTAGAATTGCCAGTTTCTGTACCATACACAATAGTAATTTTATTAACCAAAGGAGGAGCCACTGCTTCGGGTGCTGTACTGCCTGCTTTACTTTTAACCACTCCATTCAGGTATCCATTCATCCAGATTAATTCATCCTTAGTAGCATTATCAATAAGATCAAGCAATATTTTAAATTTATTCTCCCCAAGCATTGTTGCTATTTTTTTATTGTATAAATATGTATTAAAGCCCTGCCTGTTTTAAAGTTTGAGCCTTAAAACTTTCCTGAATTAAATTTTCAAACTCAGCATCTTCTATTGGTTTAAAGTAATCCGTATTTGTGGCTGCATTTGGCAGCCAGGAAAACTTTTGATACAGTGCTACTACTTTTCCTATAATAACCAATGTGGGCGAAGCAAATATTTTATCTCCCAGGTTTTCTTTATATTTTTCAAAACTACTGATGTGCACCTGCTGCATGGGAGTAGTGGCCTGCTCCACCACTGCCAATAATTTATCTGAAGCAATATTATTTTTTAAAAGATTTTCTACCACTTCATCCAGTGTTTCTGATGACATATAAAAAACAAGGGTATCATTCGTATTGGCCAGTTCTTTCCAGTAAGCCGCAGTAACAATATCCTGTTTATAAAAAGTAAGCAACCTGATGGCTGTAGAATATCCCCTGGCTGTTAGCGGTATGCCTGTGTACGCCGCTGCGCCCATAGCTGCAGAAATACCGGGTATAATTTCGTAGGGAATATTATGGGCCACCACAGCTTCCAGCTCGTCTAACACATTTGCAAAAACGGTTGCATCGCCTCCCTTTAAACGCACCACGAGTTTACCTTCCAGGGCAAACTGTACCAGCAGTTCATTTATCGTTTTTTGTGGTGTGCTGAATCCCCGGCGGCATTGCTTACCCACATAAATAATTAGAGCCTTATTATTTACATAGTGCTTTAAAATTTCTTTGCTCACCAGCCTGTCTGTTAAAACCACATCTGCCTGCTGCAGGTAGCGTACCGTTTTTATGGTAATCAATTCAGGATCGCCGCAGCCGGCACCTGCAATAATTACTTTTCCTTTTTTTGGGGTTGCTGTTGTCATAAAAGTCTACTGTTTTGGTAGAATAACTGTTTTAAAAAATGCCCGCCCAGGCAAAAATCCTTTTACAAAATACTTATGCAAATAATCCTTCGATAGATAAATACCTTTCGCCGGTATCGTAATTAAATGTGAGTACTTTAGAGCCCGCAGGAATTTCGGCCAGTTTTTTACCAACTGCCGCCAGCGATGCACCTGTAGAAATGCCCACTAAAATACCTTCTTCTTTGGCTATTCTTTGGGTGTAAGCAAAAGCATCATCCTTGCTTACCTGTATAACGCCATCCAATATTTCTTTGTTAAGGATAGATGGCGCAAAACCAGCACCAATGCCCTGTATGGGATGCGGGCCCGGGGCACCACCACTCAGCACCGGCGATAACTCAGGCTCCACAGCAAATACTTTTAGTGAAGGAAAATGTTGTTTTAATATTTCTGCCACACCGGTAATATGTCCGCCGGTTCCAACACCGGTAATTACATAATCCAATCCATCCGGAAAATCTTTAAGAATTTCCAAGGCGGTTGTTGTACGGTGAATGGCTGTATTGGCAGGGTTATCAAATTGCTGGGGCACCCATGAACCAGGCGTTTCTGCAGCCAGCTCATTTGCTTTTTCTATAGCACCCTTCATGCCTTTTTCTCTTGGGGTTAATACAAAATCTGCACCGTACAAACTCATTAATCTCCTGCGTTCTATACTCATACTTTCTGGCATAACCAGGATTAATTTGTAGCCTTTAACTGCGGCTACCAGGGCTAATCCTATACCTGTATTGCCGGAAGTAGGTTCAATAATAACACTATTTTTATTTAAGAGTCCTTTTGCTTCTGCATCTTCAATCATAGACAGGGCAATACGGTCTTTAATACTTGCGCCCGGGTTTGTCTTTTCTAATTTTATCCATATTTCATGGTTATTGCCATACAATTTATTTAAACGTACATGCGGAGTATTACCAATTGTTTCTAAAATGTTATTTGCTTTCATTGTTTATTGTTTAGTGTTTAGTGTTATCAATGTAAAAACCTCATCACCCTTCCTCTTCTCCTGAAGAGAGAAGAGGCGGCGCTTTAAATCTTTAATAAACATTTTGTTCTTCCACATCATCATTTTTTCTTTACTCAGACCTCAACCTCCTTCTCCTTCTCCAAATGGAGAAGGAGCGGTGCTCCGGTACAAAGCCAAACATCAGTTCTACCACTTCAACCTCATCTCCCTTCCTGTTCTCCTGAAGGGAGGAGAGGCGGTGCTCCAGTGCAAGACCAATCATCAGTTCTTCCACTTCAACATTTTTTCTTTACTCATCCATATTCTGAAGAGTAAATTTAATCTTATAAAAAACTTTATCCTACTTTTTATGAATTCTATTAATTCATTTGTCTAACCTTTATGATAAACCCCATCCGCTCCGGTAGTTCTCTCCCTTCGGGGAGTTCGAGGGGGCCTATATCACAAAATTCAGCACCTCCGGCAAAGGGTTTTTGTCCCTTATACTTATTTCGCTTTTATGATACACAATAGATTGTGGCAACACACTATTGGTGAGCCATACATTGCCACCAATTACACTGTTGCTTCCAATAACGGTATCTCCGCCAAGAATAGTAGCACCGGAATATATTACTACATTATCCTGGATAGTGGGATGACGCTTGGATTTTGCATTGGCTTTATTTACACTTAATGCGCCCAGCGTTACACCCTGGTAAATTTTTACATTGTTTCCAATTACGGTTGTTTCGCCAATTACTATTCCTGTACCATGATCTATAAAAAACGATGATCCAATGGTAGCACCGGGATGAATATCAATACCGGTTTTGCTGTGTGCATATTCTGCAAATACCCTGGGCAATAACTTTACGCCCTGTTTCCACAACTGGTTGGATAAACGATAAACAGCAGTGGCATAAAAACCGGGATAAGCCACCAGCACTTCTTCTATAGACTCTGCAGCAGGATCAAACTGTAAGATTGCTGCCGCATCTTTTTGCAGGGCATCGTACACATTATTTATTTCATCAAAAAAAAGATTGGTTATCTGCTGTGTTTTTTCTCCATCGGCAATTACATCATAAATTAAGGTAGAGAGATGGCTCTTGTAAGATTCAAATTCTTTTGACAACTCATACTCCGACATTTTTTTCTGCCTATCGGGAATAAATAAAAATTTAAAAAAACCATCAATAAATTCTACTGCCAATGCTTTATCAGGAAAAGCCTTGGTAGATTTTTGATGCTGATTAAAAAGTGCATGTATAAAAACCGAACTGTTCATTTATTTTTTTTTGATTTTTGTATTTGTAATAATGCAAAATAAATTTACTGAATCATACAAGCCCCTACTGTTACATTACTGGTTTCATCTATTAGTATTGCCCCACCATTTTCCCGTAATTTTTTATACGAATCAAATGCAATAGGGGCAGCAGTTTTTATAGTTACTTTTACAATATCATTCAGCATTGCCTTTTGCGGCGCATCTTCTTTTAATAACGAATTTACATCAAGCCTGTAAGCAATTTCTTTTACCACTGCTTTTACTACACGGCTATTAATCTGCAACAGGTATTTATTACCGGCTTCCAGTGGTTTGGTGGCCATCCAGCAAACTAATACTTCTATTTCATTTGCTACATTGGGCTGGTTGTGGCTGTGCACTATAAGGTCGCCACGGCTCACATCAATATCATCTTCTACGTGTAAAATTACACTTTGCGGTGCATATGCTTTTTCTACTTCCTTACCTTCTATTTCAATCTGGCTTATGGTACTTACCAGGCCCGATGGCAGTATGGTAACCTTATCTCCTTTTGCATAAATGCCACTGATGATTTTTCCTGCATAGCCACGATAATCGTGCAGATCATCTGTTTGCGGACGCACCACGTACTGCACAGGAAATCTTGCATCGGTATAATTAATATCACTGGCTACTTTTACTGTTTCCAATATTTCTAATAAAGAAGCACCATCATACCAGGGAAAATTTGGCGAATTTTCTACAATATTATCGCCATTAATTGCACTGATAGGAATATATATTACGTCTTTTAACCCCAATGAGAAAGCCACTTCTGCAAAATCTATTACAATATTATTGTACACATCTTCCGAATTATTTACCAGGTCCATTTTATTAATAGCCACAACCACATGCGGAATACTCAGTAAGGAAGCGATGATAGCATGCCTGCGGGTTTGCTCCACCACACCATTACGGGCATCTACTAAAATAATGGCAAGATCGGCATTGGAGGCGCCCGTAACCATATTGCGTGTGTACTGTATATGGCCGGGTGCATCTGCAATAATAAATTTACGGCGGGGAGTATTAAAATATTTATACGCCACATCAATGGTTATGCCCTGCTCTCTTTCTGCACGCAGGCCATCTGTAAGCAAGGCCAGGTCTATTTCTCCATCATCTTTATTCTTACTTTGTTTTTCAATGGCTTCCAGCTGATCAATCATGATTGATTTGCTATCGTATAATAGACGGCCAATTAATGTGCTCTTGCCATCATCTACACTGCCTGCGGTTATAAATCTTAAAATGTCCATAAGCCCCTGCCCCCTAAAGGGGAACTTAAATTTGTATCAGTATCCGGTTTTTGTACTCACTAATTACTGATGGTTATAAATTATATTTTTTATTTAAAAGCTGCCAATTCCCCCTTTAAGGGGTTAGGGGGTTTTAAAAATACCCGTTCTTTTTTCTATCTTCCATTGCTGCTTCGCTCACCTTATCATCTATTCTTGTTTCGCCACGTTCGCTTGTTTTGGTAGCAATAATTTCTTTAATGATATCATCAATATTGCCTGCATTGGATTCTACTGCTGCCGTACAGGTCATATCTCCTACTGTTCTGTACCTCACTTTTTTTACAGATACTTTATCTCCTTCGTCCAGTTGTATAAATTCAGACGTTGCCACCAGCTGCCCTTCATATTCCAACACTTCTCTTTCATGGGCAAAATAAATAGAAGGCAGTTCAATATTATTTCTCCGGATATAATTCCATATGTCCAGCTCTGTCCAGTTGCTTATTGGAAATACCCTTACATTTTCTCCTTTGTGAATGCGGCCATTATAGGTATTCCAGAGTTCGGGTCTTTGCAGCTTGGGATCCCATTGTCCAAATTCATCTCTTACAGAAAAAATTCTTTCTTTGGCTCTTGCTTTTTCTTCATCTCTTCTTGCTCCTCCTATGCAGGCATCAAATTTAAATTCCTCAATGGTATCCAGCAATGTAAAAGTTTGCAAAGCATTGCGGCTTGCAAATTTTCCTTTTAACTCTGTTAAGTTTTTTTCTTTAATGGTATCGGCCACTTTTCTTACTATCAATTTTTCGCCAATACTGTTTGCAAGTTCATCTCTAAAATTAAGGGCCTCTATAAAATTGTGACCGGTATCAATATGTACCAATGGAAAAGGAAATTTACCGGGCCGAAAAGCTTTTAATGCCAAATGCACCAGAACGATAGAATCCTTGCCACCGGAAAACAACAAAGCCGGGCGTTCAAACTGCCCTGCAATTTCCCTGAAAATATGAATAGATTCCGATTCAAGATGATCCAGGTAATCAAATTCAAAACCCTCTAAAACCGGGTTGTTGGAACTGCCTGTATTATTAATAGCCATGTATAAAATTTTGAATGTTATTCTTAATTGTTTTGTTTGGAGACGGGCTGAGAACTTTCATGCAGGCCGCATTCTTTTTTATCGGCATCTTCCCACCACCAGCGGCCTGCCCTGAAATCTTCGCCGGGCTTTATTGCCCTTGTACATGGAGCACAGCCTATACTTACAAAACCCCTGTCGTGGAGTGGGTTGTAAGGAATATTATGCTTTTTGATATAGGCCTGTAACGCTTCTGTTGTCCAGTGCAAGAGCGGATGATATTTTATTACCTGGTTTGTTTCGTCCCACTCTACCTGCTGCAACTCATGTCTTGCGGCAGAGTGCTCGGCTCTTAAACCGGTAACCCAAACTTTATTACCTGCCAGTGCCCTTTGCAGCGGTTCCACTTTTCGGATATAACAACATGCCTTCCTGTTTTCTACCGATTCATAAAATGAATTGGGCCCTTTTGCTGCTACAAATTCCTGTAACAGATCATGTTTGGGATACCAGGCTTTAACGGATGTTTTGTAGCGGTCGTTTGTACTGTTCCAAACAGAATAGGTTTCTGCAAATAACCGGCCGGTATCCAGGGTAAATATACTGATGGGTAAATTATTGCTGAGTATATCATGAGTAATAACCTGGTCTTCAAAACTAAAGCTGCTGCTAAAGGTTACCTGGCCCGGAAAAGCCTGCACCAGCGCAGTAAGTGCCTGCACTTCATTTAGTCCACCAATTTGGGGGACTATTTGTTCAGCTATATTTTTACCGTTATCACTCATTTGTTTTTTAAAATAATTTTTTGGCAAGAAAGAGAAAGCGGGAAACCCCTGCAACACTACATTAAAAACAACACATATAGCGGTAGTATTTATTGAAGTTCATATTGTTGAAATGATGTAAAATATAATTTAGTCTACTCATTAGATAGACAAACGTACAACAGAAATATGAAAGAATAAAAAATATTTATGAATGGCTGTACTTTAAGTTTGTCATAAATTTGTAAATACCTTTATGGGGGCAACTCTTTAGGGATGCATTACCTGCACAAAATATTTTATGAGAAGCTAATCCTGGTACACTTAATTGATTACAGCTAAACTATCCCGGAAAACCAAAATAATTTATTCCTATTTTTGATAAAATGATTTCTAAAAAAACACAATACGGGTTAAAGGCACTGGGATACCTGGCCGGGCAATATGGCAAAGGGCCTGTTTTAATTGCAGAAATAGCTGAAGAAAAAAAAATACCTATTAAATTTTTAGAAAATATTCTGCTTTTGCTAAAACAACATAATATACTGGAAAGTAAAAAAGGCAAAGGTGGTGGATATATGCTGGCGACTCATCCAAAAAAAACTACGCTGGCTGCCATATTCCGGATTGTGGAAGGCCCCATTGCAATGCTGCCATGCGTGAGCCTTAACTTTTACCAGAAATGTAAAGACTGTAATGAAAAACATTGCGGGCTAAACAGGGTAATGATTATGACCCGGGATGCTACTTTAAAAATATTAGAGAAAAGAACGATTTACGATTTGATAGACGAACCGTAAAAGGTGGTATAATACTGAAAAATAGTTGGTAAAATCGCCTGTAATTCAATACAGGATTGATTTTGATACAAGCTATGTGAAAGTCGTTTCACATAGCTTTTTT